>CAMEAW010000028.1 GCA_945911685.1 Bordetella parapertussis | reverse complement strand
GCGCCTTCGCCATAATCTACCTGCGCCTCTTCGCCCGGCGCAAACTCAAGCCGATCGAACTGAACCGGATCGACTTCGCGTAACTTGCCCGCAAAGCGCTTGACGCTGTTGTAGCCACCGGTGTACCCAAGCTGATCGACCAAGTCTTGATAGATGGCGGTGTAATTGCGACGTAGCCGCAATTGCGCGGTGATGAACTCGCGGTACGGCTCGCACGCCGAGCTCGAACCAGAGCCCGCCAAAGCCGGTGGCCGGGGTGGGGGAATTTGAACTTCGGAGCCGGTGGCCACCCCGGGGGAATTTGAATGCTCAGCGAGCCAACGTTGTGCATAGCCTCGGATTGTTTTGCGGTCGATACCGGTGACGCGCGCAATCTCATGCTGGCTCGTTTTAGCGGCCAGCAAGGTGTAAATCGTCGTTTGTAAGTGCGGTTTCAAGACGTTCAATCCAGTTCCCCTCAGTCGAGGGGTAAAGATAACGTCCTGCCAGGGGCTGAACTGCGGCTAAAACTTGGGCGATTGACCCTAATTTACAGCCCGTTCAGGTGGGGGAGTTTGACCTGGCCAGAGATGGAGGAATTTGACCGGCCAACGGGGAGCGAATCGAGCAGATGAACTGTTACTCGCCAACATCGAGCTAGCGTATCAACACGATGAGAAAACAAACCGAGCAGCTGAACTCGTTATTGCCAACGCAGAACTAACTTTTCAGAATAGAGAAAAAGCGAATCGAGCCGCTGAGTTAGTCATCGCAAACATAAAGCTAAGCTCTCATGAAGATGAAAAAACCTTGCTTTCGATAGCTGCGTCTCGAGCAGATCTTCTCGATGATGTTGCCACTCAAGGTATTTTCACACTTGATCGACAAGGCAATTTGGTGCAATCAAGTCCGTCATTTGCGGCGATGCTTGGATATGCAGAATCAGAAATGCAGGGCCTCAATGTTCGACACTGGAATGCTGACTTATCTCTGGCTCAGATCACAAAGATATATAACGAATTGACTACCAGTGCGAAAACGTTTGATACCGTACATCGCCGTAAGGATGGGACGTTATTGAATGTACAAGTCGCCGCCAAGATAGTACAAATAAAAGCCAAAAATTATATTTACGCCACGGTCACCGACGCGGTTAGGCAAAACAGAGACTCTGCAAAACTAAATCTTCTAGTATCGTGCATGGCTCATTCTAATGACGTAGTCGTTATCACGGAAGCTGGATTGATTGACGTGCCGGGTCCACGCATCGTGTTTGTAAACGAAGCTTTCGAAAAACTAACTGGCTATACACGTGATGAGGCAATTGGCAACACCCCGCGGATGCTACAAGGCCCCAAGTCTGATCCTGCTACGCTCAGTCAGATTCGTGCTGCACTATCACAATGGAAACCTGTCCGAGTAGAGTTAATTAACTATGCTAAAGATGGAACTGAATATTGGATAGAGCTTGATATTACCCCAGTCGCCGACGCCAATGGCAGGTACACACATGTGATGTCTGTGCAGCGAGATATCACTCTGCGAAAAGCAAATTTAGAACAGAGTCGCAAGCTTTCTCTCGCAGTTGAACAAAGTCTCGAGAGCGTTATCGTCACGGATTTAAATGGCAATATTGAATATGCAAACGACCAGTTTGTTCGTGCTTCTGGTTATAACCGCGAAGAATTAATCGGACAACATACTCGCTTTATTAGGTCCGACAAGACGTCTCCTGAGATCGATCTAGCGATATCAGAAGCCGTGACCCAAGGACAATCCTGGCGGGGCGAGATCTTTAATCGTCGCAAAGACGGTAGTGAATACACGACGCTCACCTCTATGAACCCGGTGTGTGATGCATTAGGAGAGGTCACACATTTTTTGATCTCGAAAGAAGACGTGACAGAAAAAAATGTTGCAGATGCTCGGATTCAACAACTTGCTTTTTCTGACTCACTGACCAAGCTACCCAATCGATCGTCTCTGATGAATGGCTTACAGCAAGCAGTAATCAGTAGTAGTCATACTAAACAATTCTGGGCAATATTATTTATTGATTTAGATCATTTTAAAACTCTAAACGACACGAAAGGTCATGATGCTGGCGATGAACTTTTAATACAAATAAGCGCCCGCCTGCTCACCTGCGTACGCGAGAGCGATACCGTTGCTCGATTCGGTGGTGACGAATTTATCATTATGCTGAAAGAACTCAGTCAAGACGAGTTAGAGTCCGGCGCGATTGCAGAGGGCATTGCAAAAAAGATATTAAACTCATTTGAAAAGCCGTTTTTCATTCAACAAGCTTTATTGCAAAGCTCAGCAAGTATCGGTATCGCCTTATTCTCTGGACATCGACATGACCTTGCTGAAGGCGCTATAAAGCAAGCTGATTTGGCAATGTACATTGCCAAAACGACTGGCCGCAATACGCACCGCCTTTTCGATCAAAATATGCAGTCTGTCGTAAACGCAAGAACCGCAATCGAAACGACTTTGCGGCTTGCAGTGGAGGACCATCACTTATGTTTAGCTTATCAAGCTCAATTTAATGACCTTGAAGAAATCGAGGGTGCAGAAGTATTGATACGAATGAATCATCCCGAGCGTGGACTCATTCCCGCTAGCGAGTTCATTGGAATTGCCGAAGAAACAGGCATCATCATTTCAATGGGCTATTGGGTGATTCAAACTGCGTGCGAGCAATTGGTAAATTGGGCGAATGATGAAACGATGGCCCACTTGACGATCGCAGTTAATATCAGTTCTCGACAATTCAGGTACTCTCACTTTGTTGAACGTGTGCTCGCCATCGTGCGCGACACTGGAGCCAACCCCGCCTTACTTAAATTCGAGTATACCGAAAGTACCTTGTCGGATGATTTTGAAGAGACCGTTAAAAAAATGGCTCTCTTACGAGCGCAAGGTATACGTCTTTGTCTTGATGATTTCGGCACGGGAGCCTCGTCACTCGCCGACTTACGAAAGCTTCCCCTAGATCAGATTAAGATTGATCAGTCGCTTGTTCAAGATACCCCTCATGATCTACACGCTTGCTCAATCGTAGAGGCGATCATCACGATAGCCAAGAGCATGAAGTTGATGATTATTGCTGAGGGGGTAGAAACAAACGAGCAACATCAATATTTGTTTAATAATGGCTGCCAGTCTTATCAGGGCTATCTTTTCAGTCGACCAACCACACTAGGGCAATTTGATCGATTAGTGAAGCACCGTACTATGAGTCAGACACCATATTTAAAGCTGCTCCGGAAAGACAGAACGTTCAAAACCCTTTGATAATAAAAAAGACTTGTTTTTACACAAGTCTTTTTTTACACAAAATACTGGTGCCCCCCCCGTGAGTCGAACACGGCACCAACGGATTATGAGTCCGCTGCTCTAACCAAGCATGAGCTAGGGGGGCTAACTTTTAGGCTTTACTGGCCTTCAAGAAAACTCTTTAACTTGTCTGCCCGGCTAGGGTGGCGCAACTTGCGTAGCGCTTTAGCCTCTATTTGTCGTATGCGCTCGCGCGTGACGTCAAACTGTTTGCCCACTTCTTCAAGTGTTTGATCGGTGTTCATCTCGATACCAAAACGCATACGCAATACTTTTGCTTCGCGTGGTGTTAACGAATCAAGCACCTCTTTGACAACATCACGCATCGAACCATGTAACGCAGCTTCGGCCGGGGCCAAGGTTGCGTTGTCTTCGATAAAGTCGCCCAGGTGTGAATCATCATCATCACCGATGGGGGTTTCCATCGAAATTGGTTCTTTGGCGATTTTCAAGATCTTGCGAATCTTGTCTTCGGGCATATCCATTTTTGAAGCCAGTGTTGCAGGATCAGGCTCGGCACCGGTCTCTTGCAAAATCTGACGACTAATACGATTCATTTTGTTAATCGTTTCAATCATGTGCACAGGAATACGAATCGTACGGGCCTGATCCGCGATTGAACGCGTAATCGCCTGACGAATCCACCACGTGGCGTAGGTTGAAAACTTATAACCACGGCGATATTCAAACTTATCTACCGCTTTCATCAAACCGATATTGCCCTCTTGGATCAGATCCAAGAATTGCAAGCCACGGTTGGTGTATTTTTTAGCGATCGAGATCACCAAACGCAAGTTGGCTTCGGTCATTTCGCGTTTGGCTTTACGAGCCTTGGCTTCGCCGGTGGCCATCTTTTTGTTGACGTCTTTCAAGTCTTTAAGCGGCAATACCACGCGCACTTGCAGATCAATTAACTTTTGCTGCAACTCTTGCACAGCAGGTACGTGACGTGTCAGCGTGACTGCATAATCTGCACCACTGGCGACTTCGCCCAACACCCACTCGAGGTTTGTTTCGTTACCCGGAAACACCTTGATAAAGTGCGCGCGCGGCATACCGGCGCGTTCAACGCAGGTGTGTAAGACAGCACGCTCAATTTTGCGCACTTCTTCAACCTGTTGACGCAAGGTATCGGCTAAACGCTCAACCATTTTGGCGGTAAAGCGAATGCCCATTAATTCGTTTTGAATGTGCTCTTGTGCAGCCATGTAAGGCTTCGAACGATAGCCATCTTTTTCGTAGGCGGCGCGCATTTTGGTAAATTGCGCACCCACGATCTCGAATTTGGCCATGCCTTTGACACGCAGATCTTCAACTTGCTTGCTGCTCATGCCACCTGCTGGGCCATCTTCTTCGGCTTCGTCGGCAACACCAGCACCCGCGTATTCTGCACCGTCATCATCCACCAAACCATCAATGACCTCATCGATTTGCGCTTGCGCGTCGCGCACACGCTGCACGTGATTCAAGATTTCGTTGATGGTGGTGGGGCATGCTGAAATCGCTTTCACCATGTCTTTCAAACCACCCTCGATACGCTTGGCGATTTCGATTTCGCCTTCGCGGGTCAAGAGTTCAACCGTACCCATTTCGCGCATGTACATACGCACTGGGTCGGTGGTGCGACCAAAGTCTGAATCGACGGTGGTGAGCGCAGCTTCGGCCTCATCCTCAACGTCATCATCTGAGGTAGCAACCGGTGCGTTTTCACCGAGCAATAAAGATTCGGCGTCAGGGGCTTGGTCGTAAACAGCAATCCCCATGTCGCTAAAGGTGCTGATAATGCCGTCGATTGCCTCGGCGTCGACCAAGTCATCGGGCAGATGGTCGTTGATCTCGCCGTAGGTAAGATAGCCGCGATCTTTACCGAGCTTAATCAGTAGCTTCAGGCGATTGCGACGTGCTTCGTATTCTTCAGGCGTGACCGGGCCGCGAGCGATTAGGTCTTTACCCTCGCCTTTGGCCCGCTTGCCGCGTTTGACGGGCTTTAAGTCGGGTAAGACTTCGGCCTCGTGCTCGCCATCGCCTGAATCACCAAACTCGCTGTCACTGTTGTTATTTGGATTTTTTGAGGGGCGACCTGGGCGCCGACCTGTACCACCTGGTGGACGGCCAGACACTTTTTTAGGCGGGCCATCACCATCATCTTCGGGCGGTGGCGGCTTAGAGACATCGACCTTACCCGGCGCTTTGGCTGAAACCGGTGCGGGTGGTGGTGCTTTAGCTAGCACGGGCTTAGGAGCCGCTGGCGCCTTGCCCGACGCAGCTTTTGCGGGGGCAGCTTTAGTGGCTGAGTTGACTGCTGTTTGAGGTGTTGCGCCCTTCGCTGCAACGTCTTTCGCGCTTGTGGCCTTGGCAGACACGGCCGCCGCTTTATCAGCGGGTTTAGCAGCAACCTTTGTTGCGGGTTTGACAGCGGTTTTTGCGGGGGTTGCCGATGCGGGTACTTTTGATTTGCTAGGTGAAGCCGACTTCATTGATTCCTTGACTGACTGAGCTGCAGTGTTTGCTGCGGATTTTGAAACAGACTTAACCACCGCTGACTTACCAGAAGCCAGCCCCGCCTTGGCGGGTGGTTTAGCCGCAGATTTACTATTTTTAGGTGGCACGGGGGTCGACTTAACCACCGGCTTAACCGCCGTTTTAGCAGCAGGCTTGATCACGGGCTTAGCCGTAGGCTTAACGCCAGCCTTGGTGACGGGCTTAGCGGGAGGCTTAGAAACAGGCTTGGCGCTGGACTTGACCGATACTGGGGCTGCTTTTGCACTCGATTTTGCCGTTGGCTTCACGGCAGCTTTAGGTTTGGGCGATGCGGCTGCCATGGTTTTTTTGATGCCGACGGATCGAGTCATTAATGTGCTCTTTTGTATGGAATGTGCCTCATGGCACGAGCTTGCCCAACAAACGCTTGGGCTGCGTAAACCTAGATTTTAACCGGATCAGCGTACTTTTCTGGCTTCGATTACCCCAATTAGACGGGCGATACGGGAAGAAAGTTCCCGATAATCTTGTTGCGACTGCAAATTATTTAATCCGCCTGCAATTAAAGACTCTTGCTCACTTTTTAAGCTCTCGAGCTCAATCCAACGCAAAGCGTCTTCCCACTCACCTTGCGGATTGGGCAGAGGATCTTGAGCCATCAAGTCTGCAGCAACCGACGCCATCAGGATCCCTAGATCCGCCCCGGGGTCAGATGCCTGGATCAGCGCTCCCACATGACGCGCACCACTCGCCTGCGCCAGAACAATCAACTCTCTGACCATTTCTAGATGGGGGCCACGTTCAAGAAGTTCAAGTTGCTGCTCGCCCATCACGTCAATCAATTCAGGATGGGTCAGCAGCAATCTGAGCAGGCGCTTAGCCATTGGGGCCACAGCTCGACGATCGATGCGCTGTGGCGGTTTGCGGACGGCAAAACGCTCGCCTCTACGGTTTGGCTCAAAGCCACCCGGCAAATCGTCATAGCCTTGAAATCCCGGTTCACCATCCGGCAGCGCAGAGCCTGAGCGGGACGCATAAGCCCCAACCTCCGACGCACCAAAACCCTGCTCGCTAGTTGCTGGGCCTGCTCCCGCACCTGCCCCGCCTCCCGACCGCGAGCCGAAGCCAGCAGCTCGACGTTGCGTACCCGCCCCAACGTTTGGCGCTGCGCCTAGCGCCCCGCCGTTACCTCGGCCTGGCGCGGGCAACCCGCTGAGGCCTGGATTCACTTCTTTTTCAAGTAAGGCCGCCAACTCTTCGGGCGTTAACTGCGCCAAACGGGCGAACTCATTTTGCAATTGCACTTTAAGCGTGATTTGCGGGATCAAGGCCAACAAGGGCCGCGCCTCATGGACCAAGGCCGCGCGCCCCTCGACCTCTTTTAAAGCATGTCGTGAAGCCAGTTCATTTAAGAAAAAAGTGGATAAAGCATCGGACTCGGCCAAGCAGGCCCGAAAGGCCTCTTCACCAAACTGCCGGATATAACTATCAGGATCATGTTCGGCCGGTAAAAATAAAAACCGGATGGAAATATCATCACGCAATAAGGGCAAGCAAGACTGCAAGGCACGCCAAGCGGCGCGACGCCCTGCCCCATCACCATCAAAACTAAAAATAATCTTATCGCTTGAACGCAACAACTTTTGTATATGAATCGGAGTCGTGGCAGTACCTAAGGTAGCGACGGCATTGCGCACCCCTAACTGCGCCAACCCCACCACATCCATATAACCTTCAACAACGATCACACAAGCTTCAGACCGAATCGCTGAGCGCCCCTCAAACAAGCCATACAGCTCGTTACCTTTTGAAAACACAGGAGTTTCAGGCGAGTTTAGATACTTAGGTTCACCCTTGCCGATAATTCGACCACCAAAACCAACAATCTCGCCTTTGACATTTCGAATCGGAAACATCACCCGTTCGCGAAAACGGTCGTAGCGCCGACCGTCTTCAGCTTCGATCACAAGACCAGATTCAACTAAAAGTGGATCGTCGTAGCGACCAAACACTTTAGCCAAGGCCTGCCGATCAGAGCTAGCCCAGCCAAGTCCAAATTCTTTGGCGATTTCGCCCGTCAAGCCACGTTGTTTTAGATAGCGAATTGCCGCAGGCGTTTCACGCAGCTGAGCCAAATAATGCGTTTGAGCCGCCTCAAGCACCTTGGTGTGTTGTGATACCTCTTCGCGCCGACGTGCCGTTGCCGCCTTTTGCCCAGGAGAGCGATTTTCTTCGGGGACAGACATCCCAACGGCCGACGCGAGCGTTTTAACGGCCTCAGGGAAACTAGCCCCAGTATGCTCAATCAGAAAGGTAATCGCGCTGCCATGTGCACCACAGCCAAAGCAGTGATAAAACTGTTTTGTGGGACTGACAGTAAAAGAAGGAGATTTTTCGTTATGAAAGGGACACAACCCCATGAGGTTGATGCCGCCTTTCTTTAACTGTACGTAGCGCCCAACAACGTCTGCCACGTCAACACGGGCAAGAAGATCCTGGATAAATGTATCTGGGATCAACGCTTAGGCCATACGCTTGCAGCGCATCAGACGATGCGCCACAGGTTAAAACATGCGCGGAGGCAATTGCTGGCTACGGATACGCTTGTAATGGCGCTTAACGGCAGCAGCCTGCTTGCGCTTACGCTCAGCAGTGGGTTTTTCATAGAATTCGCGGGCACGCAACTCGGTCAAAAGGCCGGTTTTTTCAATTGTGCGTTTGAAGCGACGCAATGCGGCTTCAAAGGGCTCGTTTTCTTTCAGACGAACGATAGGCATAGGGTGCGTGACGTAAAAAAGTGAGTTAAACAGCGAATGGTGCTCGTTTAATGAGCTTAGCCATTGATAATAGCACAAATACGCTACTTGTTGGGCTTAATCGACCACTTTTCGACGAGCCCAGCTAGCTTCATGGTGTCGTAGTGCTCGAACGGTTGGTGGATCCAGGGATTCGTTTCAAACCTCGCAACAACATAGTCAGGCTTGACCACCGAGGCCGCTTTTTGCCATAAGACGGCAGTTTTAAGCTCGGCAATCAGCGGAAAACTGCGCAACAGGTGCTCACACACTGACGAAAAGGTTATCCCAGAGTCAACCAAATCATCTACTAGCAGAATACTTCCGCACAGCGGGCCAGCAGTAGAGGTGATTTGCTGAGCGATATTCAAAGCCCCCTGCTCTGTCCCTGCGCCATTTCGATAACTGCTAGCGGCCAAAACAGCCAGAGGCACCTGAAAAAGCCGAGACAACACATCACCAATCCGCATACCACCTCGCGCCAGGCACACGATCTGATCAAACTGAAAACCAGACTGCTGCACCTGTACCGCAAGTTGCTCGATCAAGTCATCGTACTGCGCCCACGTCACCCAAAGATCCGCTTCACTCGCTTGGTTCACGCGCTTAGAATCCGTTTAGTTGACTTGGGTCATTTGATTATTAAGACTTAAATGGATGACGGATCAAAATGGTTTCGTTGCGATCAGGGCCTGTTGACACCATATCAATCGGCACACCGCAGACCTCAGCCATACGATTGAGGTAGCGCTGCGCATTGGCCGGAAGCTTCGCAAGATCCGTCACGCCGACTGTACTTTCTGTCCAGCCGGGCATCTCTTCGAGTACGGGTTTGGCGAGTGCGACTGCAGCTGCACCGTACGGTAGTACGTCACAAAACTTACCGTCAATTTCATAGCCGACGCCCATTTTGAGGGTCGGTAAGCCATCGAGCACATCGAGTTTGGTGATGCACAAACCCGAAATCCCATTGAGACGTACCGAGCGCTTAAGCGCCGCGCCATCAAACCAGCCGCAACGGCGTGGCCGACCCGTCACAGAACCAAACTCTTTACCGACGCTAGCCAAACGCGCGCCAACGTCGTCAAGTAACTCGGTCGGAAACGGACCTGAACCCACGCGTGTAGCGTAGGCTTTGGTGATACCTAAAACGTAGGTGAGAGTTTGCGGCCCCACACCTGCACCCGCAGCGGCCGCGCCAGCAATACAGTTGCTGCTGGTGACATAAGGATACGTGCCATGATCGACGTCGAGGAGAGCGCCTTGCGCGCCTTCAAACAACAACGGACGGCCAGCCTGCTGTGCAGCAAACAATTCGCTGCTGACATCGGCCACCATCGGAGCAATCGCAGGCGCAAGCGCCATGGCCTGATCAACGACCTGTTGCACAGAAACCGCTTGCGCACCTAAGTACTGCGTCAACACAAAGTTGTGCAGGTCGAGAACTTCTTCGACCTTGCTGCGAAAACCGCTTGGGTCAAAGAGATCTTGAACGCGCAGCGCACGGCGCGCCACCTTATCTTCGTAGGCTGGGCCAATACCGCGCCCGGTCGTGCCAATTTTTGCATCGCCACGGCGAGCTTCGCGCGCCTGATCCAAGGCCACGTGGTAGGGCAAAATCAACGGGCAGGCTTCTGAAATTTTGAGGCGCGAGCGCACATCAAGCCCAGCAGCCTCAAGTTCGACGATTTCTTTAAGCAAGGCCTCGGGCGACAGCACTACGCCATTGCCGATATAACAAGTCACTGATGGGTGCATGATCCCTGACGGAATCAAGCGCAAAATCGTTTTTTTGCCATTGACCCATAGCGTATGCCCGGCATTGTGACCGCCTTGAAAACGCACGACACCGTGCGCCGACTCGGCTAACCAGTCGACAATCTTGCCTTTTCCTTCGTCGCCCCATTGGGTGCCGATCACTACGATGTTCTTGCTCATGTCAGGTAAATAGACTAATTTAAAAAATCAAACAGTAAACCTCTAGCAAGACACGGGCATTGATACTGACCCAGTGCGCTAAAGCCTAAACCACGTGCTGCATTTTCCATTGACCGTTTTTTAGAACAAGTTCGCGATCAAAAATAAACTCATCGTGCGTGGCCGTTTCACCCGGAAACACTTGCACCACGACATGACCTTCTTGCCTAAGCGCCTGCATGGCGGCACGCAGGGACTGATCTTGCCCAGCGGGCGCACGAACGGCGGGGGTTGCCGACGCAGGTCGTAAACCCGCGGCAAGCTTTCGCAAATCAAGGCTAAACCCCGTTGCCGGGCGCGCTCGACCAAACGCCAAGCTCACATTGTCGTAACGCCCACCCTGCACCAGCGCATCATGCCAACCATCGGCATAAATCGAAAAGGTAACGCCCGTGTGGTAACCGTAGGTGCCCACATCGGCCAGATCCACGCCCACCGACACATCATCAAGCGCACCCAATAACTGCGCCAACGTATCAAGAGCTGCGACGACGCCCACAGTATTGGGTAGAACCTTGCGTGCACGATCGATAACGGTGCGATCGCCATACAGTTTGGGTAGCCAAGCAAGAGTCTGAACCGTTTGAGCTTGCAACGCCCCTGCGCCGTGCGCAAGCCCAGCGAGCCCTGGTAGATCTTTATCACGCAACAGCGCCATGATTTCGTCTGCGCGCAACTGTGCGGCCGCATCGACCTCAATCAAGCTACGCACCAAACCAGCGTGACACAGGTCAAGGCGCAGCGCCTGAACGCCAGCTAAGCGCGCGCTTTCAAGCGCAAGACGAATGATTTCTAGATCGGCCTCAAACCCTTTGTGCCCAAAGATTTCGGCACCAATCTGCAGAAGCTCACGGCTAGACAACAAGCCAGCGGGCCTTGCATGCAGCACGGGGCCGCAATAGCACAGCCGAGTCACCCCCACACGATTTAACAAATGGGCATCAATTCGGGTAATTTGGGGTGTCATGTCCGCACGCACACCAAGTGTGCGACCCGACAGCTGATCGACTAACTTTGAGGTACGCAAATTAAGATCACTACCCGTGCCTGAAAGCAATGAATCAATGTACTCAACCAACGGCGGTGCCACCAGTTCAAACCCATAGGTGCGAAACAGGTCAAGCAACTGACGACGCAGTTCTTCGATACGACGCGCCTCGGCCGGCAGCGTATCAGCAAGGCTTTCGGGCAGTAACCAGTTACCTTTCATAGGGGTAGAAGCTAAAAGTTTAAAAAGTGTCGCCCAAACGAAAAGCGGCTTGGGGCGTAAGCCCGGCAAGCCGCCAGAACAATCGTTAAAGCTTACATCGTATTATACCTATTATGGCAACTCTGTTACGGCCCCGTTTCAGACACCGGTCAGAGACATTTTTCTGATTCAACCTCAGTTCAGAGGCCGCGCAGTGACTATTTTTCTGTTACGACCTCGTTTCAGAGGCCGGTCAGAAATTATTTGCCAGAAGAAGACTTTAAGAACCTGAAGAACTCAGAGGTTGGGTCTACAACGAGCACGTCACCTTGTTTACCAAAGGCTGCACGGTAACCCTCTAAGCTTTTATAAAAACTATAAAAATCTAGGTTGGCGCCGTAGGCTTTAGCGTAAATACCCGCAGCAACAGCATCACCCTCGCCCATGATGGCTTGAGCACGGCCATAGGCCTCAGCTACGATTTGTTCGCGCTTACGGTCGGCTTCTGCGCGGATTTTTTCGCTTTCAGCGGCACCAATCGAACGTGCCTCGTTAGCGACGCGCAAACGCTCGGATTCCATGCGGCGGTAAACCGACTCAGAAATCTCGGGGGCAAACTCAATGCGCTTCAACCGCACGTCGACGATTTGTACGCCCAAGATTTCAGCGCGCTTCACAACGTTTGTGAGCACTTCGTTCATGATCACTTCACGCTCGAGCGACACCACGTCTTTAACGGTACGGATGTTGACTGAGGCATTGAGTGCATCACGGATTTGTGCCTGCAAGCGTTCGCGGGCAGCGCGTTCGTTACCACCAAAGGTCACGTAGTACAGCTTAGGGTCAGCGATGCGCCACTTGACGAAAGAATCAATTAGCAGGTTTTTCTTTTCAGACGTTTGAATCCGCTCTGCGTCTTGAGCATCGATCGTTAATAAACGACGGTCAAGCGTTAGGACGTTTTGAAAAGGTGGCGGCAACTTGAAGTACAAACCGGGTTCAGATACCACTTTTTTGACTTCGCCCAACGCAAATACGATCGCATAATCGCGCTCGCGCACAATAAAAACGGACGACGACAAAGCGATGAAGCCAATAATCAGGGCGATCAACAGGGGAAATAATCTTTTCATGATCTGTCCTCTGCTTAGCGACTGCCGCGATCGCGCGTCAGTGAGTTAGATGGGCCGGACGTCGCGGGACGCACGGGCGCTGCCGCAGCGGGCGGTGTAAACGGAGGGATCACGGGCGATGAGGTGGACATCGCCGAGCCCGATGCCGCGCGCGACGGATCTTGCGCAGCCTGCTGGGTTATTTTATCGAGCGGTAAATACAACATATTATTCGAACCCTTGGTATCAATCAGCACCTTGCTCGCGTTGGCAAACATTTGCTGCATGGTTTCAAGATACATGCGTTCGCGAATCACCTGGGGAGCTTTGTCATATTCGGCCAAGACGCTACCAAAACGTGCAGCATCACCGGTTGCGGTACCCACAACGCGTGCTCGATAGCCCTCGGCTTGTTCAAGCATGCGTGAAGCTTGTCCAGCCGCCATCGGTACGACCTGGTTACTGTAGGCTTGACCTTCATTTTTTTGCCGATCCAAATCTTGTCCGGCTTTGACTGCATCGTCAAAAGCAGCCTGTACCTGCTCAGGCGGTTGTACGTTTTGGATCGCAATGCTACTGACCTGAATACCGGTTTTGTAACGGTCGAGAATCTGCTGCATCAGCTTTTGCACATCGACTGCGATTGCTGCGCGCTCTTCGTACAACACTTTATCCATTGGTCTTTTACCAACTACTTCGCGCATCGCGGCCTGTGCCGTTTGCCGCACAGACTCGTCTGGGTCTTTGGTTTTAAAGATGTAATCTGGTGCACCATCGGCACGCAGACGATATTGCACAACAAATTGCACATCGACGATGTTTTCGTCTTCAGTCAACATCAACGCCTCAGGCAACACGCGATTGCGAGCATTGCCCCGAAAGCCGACTTCAAAGGTGCGTAACTGCGAAATATTGACCATCTCGTGGGCTTGAATCGGGCCCGGAATGCGCCATTGAAAACCAGCTTGAGCAGTGCTTTTGTATTTACCGAACTGCGTCAAGACCGCAACCTGGCCTTCTTGAACGATAAAAAACCCGCTACCCAACCACAATGCGATTGCGCCAGCCGCAATGACACCCAAACCAATTTTTGACTGGCGCGGCGTCGGGCCACCCATGCCAGGCGAAGGGTTGGGGCGCGAGCCGCCACCGTTACCGCGACCGAACAAAGCGCTTAAACGGTTGCTTACATCGCGCCACACTTGATCGAGATCAGGCGGACCATTACCTTGCGGCGGACGCTTTGGCGGCTCTGAGCCGTTACCGCCTTGCCCACGCCCCCAACCGGGATCATTGAGATTGAATATTTTAGAGAGAAGTCGCATTATTTTCCAGATTTAAAGCAAACTGACTGATTGCACTACGTAAACCATCTAAGCCCACACGCCTCTGAGCACTTAAAAACACCCGACAAATCGTACCATGCGGGTCGGATTCGGCACGCGGTTCGAGCCCCGCCAAATCGATCTTGTTGTAGACCATGACGCGCGGTATGTCGGCCGCACCGATATCTACTAAGACCTTATCCACCTCGGCAATTTGTTCATCGCGCTGGGGGCTAGCGGCATCAACCACATGCAGCAACAAATCGGCCTGAATCGCCTCTTCAAGTGTTGCCCTAAACGCAGCAATCAGTGTAAGCGGTAAGTCACGAATAAAACCCACAGTATCCGAAAGGGTAATTTGCCCTGCACCTTCAATCCACACCCGACGTGTCGTGGTGTCGAGCGTAGCGAACAATTGATCTGCTGCAAACGCGCCGGCTCGGGTCATCGCATTAAAAAGCGTTGATTTGCCAGCATTGGTATACCCCACCAACGACACCGACAGGGTGCCGCCGCGCACCCGCGAGCGGCGCTGCGTCGTGCGTTGGCGCTGCACCCGCTCAAGACGCTCGCGTAACAAACGCACTTTTGCGCCGATCATGCGGCGGTCCATTTCAAGTTGGGACTCGCCAGGGCCACGCATACCAATACCACCGCGTTGGCGCTCGAGGTGAGACCACATGCGTGTCAGCCGTGTTGAAAGATGTTGCAACTGCGCTAATTCAACTTGCAACTTACCTTCGTGACTTTTAGCGCGTAAAGCAAAAATATCTAAAATCAAAGCAACACGATCGACCACGCGTAGGTTGAACTGACGTTCGAGATTACGCTGCTGCGCGGGTGAGAGCGGCTGATCAAATAAAACGACTTCAGCCTCGAGTTCTTGTGCAAGCAAAACACCTTCTTGCACCTTACCTGAGCCAATAAAGTAGGCTGCGTCAGGGCGCTGCCGACGCGCGACCATGGTAGCCACAACCTGCGCGCCCGCGCCTTTTGCCAGCATGTCAAATTCTTGCGCATGCGCCAGATAGTCTGGGGCACCCAAATCAACACTAATAATCAGCGCACGCATGGCTTACCGACACAAGACATGCGAGCATGTCTTGTGTACTGAAAAAAACAAAGGGTGAAAAAGACCGAAATATCGCGAACCGATTATTCGGCAGCGGCGTCTGCGCCAACTTCGGCAGCGCCATCGGCAGGCAGTGTGACAGCACGCGCAGGCACCACAGTTGAAATGGCGTGTTTGTAAACCATTTGAGTCACGGTGTTACGTAATAACACCACATACTGATCAAAGGATTCAACTTGGCCTTGAAGTTTGATACCGTTTACCAGATAAATGGAAACAGGAATGTGTTCTTTACGCAAAGCGTTTAGAAATGGGTCTTGCAGGGTTTGTCCTTTATTGCTCATTGGCAGGCTCCGTATAGTGCAGTGAAACGAATTGGGCTTTTGCAAAAATATGCATGTTTTCCAATCCAAGAGCATCACTCTACAGGGATTTACCGCGCTTAGCTAGGGCAATGCCCGTATCAAGCGCAAGGACAAAACATTTTGTTACGAATTATCAAACGAAGTAGAAATAATTCACGCGTTGAGCAACAAAAATATGAGACGAGTCGTAATCAATTTAATAAACATTGCAGAAATGGTCCGCAACGCTTGAGCCCGGTGAGTGCAAAACAATTCGTTACCAATATAACAATAGAGATGTCCAGCGTTTGCCACTCAGGTCGGCACTAGGGCAAAGACCATGCGACTTTACTTTATCGCAGCCAGCACTTCGCGACACGCCGTTAACAACTGCGCGCACTGCACGTCGGTGCCAACCGTAATGCGTAAAAAATCAGCAATACGCGGCTTGTTGAAGTGTCGGACGATAATATTTTTTGCGCGCAAGCCTGCGGCTAGATCGCCCCCTTTGTGATCAGGGTGTCGCGCAAAGACAAAATTGGCGGCAGAAGGCAGCACTTCAAAACCTAAGTTTTGCAAACCCAGCGTAAGCACGTCTCGGCTACGAATCACCGCATCGCGGGTGGTTTCAAAATACTCTTCGTCTTCAATAGCCGCTGTGGCACCGGCTAAAGCAAGATTATCAAGCGGATATGAATTAAAACTATTTTTTACCCGATCTAAGCCTTGCACAAGATCTGGATGACCCAAGGCATAACCCACGCGCAAGCCAGCAAGAGAATGTGATTTAGAAAGCGTGCGTACCACCAAAAGATTCGGATATTTGTCAATCAGCGTTGCTGCTGTTTGCGCACCAAAATCTACGTAGGCTTCGTCTACGACCACCACAATATCTGGGTTGGCAGCAATGATCTGTTCGACATCCGTAAGCGAGTTGGCACGCCCTGTTGGTGCATTCGGATTTGGAAAAATGATCCCACCGGCACGCGCCACAGAGACGCCTGCTGAAGCACCTACTGCAACAGTTAAATTACGCGCTGCCAAAGCAGAGGCGGCTTCAGTGCCGGAAGCAGGTAAATAGTCGTTCACGCAAATCTTGAACTGATCGTCAAGCGCAATTGCACGAAAGTCAATTTGATACAAACCGCAATACACCGGATAGAAACTGTAGGTGATATCCGGAAACCATATCGGTGCATCTTGTTTAAGCAAAGCGTGAAACACGTGGCCCAGCACTTCATCTGACCCATTGCCAACAAATACGTGCTCTGGCGTCAAACCACTCCGTTTTGCAATCGCCTGACGCAGTACTAGGGCGGTTGGATCAGGGTAAAGGCGCAAGCTGTCGTTTGTGTGGGCCGCAATGGCCGCCAACACCTTCGGCGAAGGGCCGTAGGGGTGCTCGTTGGTGTTGAGCTTCACAAGATTTTGAATGCGCGGCTGCTCACCCGGTACATAAGGATCAAGGGTAGCGACCAGTTTGTTCCAGAAACGGCTCATGGGGCTTAATTGTTATCAGCGTAAGGATTAAAGGAAGACTTGAACTCAATGCGCAAAGGCGTACCAGCAAGCTCAAACGCATCACGAAACCGACTCTCAAGGTAGCGGCGATACGAATCAGAAATCGCATCAAGCGCATTGCCGTGCACAATAATCAGGGGCGGGTTTTGCCCGCCTTGGTGCGCGTAACGCATTTTAGGTCTGAAAATGCCTTTACGTGGAGGAGGTTGCTGCTCAACCGCCGCTTGTAACTCGCGCGTCAGGCGAGGCGTCGAGAGCTTGGTAAAGGCCGCGGCATGCGCCAGGTTCACCGACTTGAGCACTGCATTCACACCCTGCCCGCGCAACGCCGAAATCGTATGCTGCCGTGCGAATGATAAAAAGCGGAGCTTACGATCAAATTCGCGTTGAATCCGCTCGCGCTGTTCGCTGTCTAGGCCATCCCACTTATTAATGGCCACGACCAACGCCCGCCCAGTCTCAAGAATAAAAGCCGCGATGTGTGCGTCTTGGTCTGAGACCTCTTGTTGTGCATCAATCATCAGCAAGACAACGTTACTGGCTTCGATGGCTTGCAGGGTTTTAATCACCGAAAATTTTTCAATGGCCTCAAACACTTTGCCGCGTTTACGCAAGCCCGCTGTGTCGATCAGCGTGTATTTTTTACCGCCACGATCAAACTCGATTTCAATCGCATCGCGCGTGGTACCCGGCAGATCAAACGCAATCACGCGCTCTTCGCCTAGCAAGGTGTTAATCAGGGTTGACTTACCCACGTTGGGTCGACCAACGATCGCAAGCTTAATGCGATGATCCACGACTTCAGTGGGTTCAAAAAAATCACTTTTGAGCTCTTCGGCGCTTGGTTCGGCATCATCGGCATCGTAGTCTTCAACGACAGGCTCTTGCCCAAGACCTTGTAGCGCATGCTCGATCAAATCGGCAATACCATCGCCGTGGGCTGCAGAGATCGCATAGGGCTGACCCAAGCCAAGCTCATGAAACTCAGCAATGGCGCTACCATGCGCCATCCCTTCGGCTTTGTTCACGCACAATACCGCCCGCTGACCCAGCTTGCGCAGCAAGCGGCCGATATCATGATCGTGTGCGTTTAAGCCGGCGCGTGCGTCGACCAAAAAGATCACTACGTCGGCCTCGGCAATCGCTTGCTTAGTTTGACGTGCCATCTGAAGCAAGATGCCCGTTTTGGTAACCGGCTCAAAGCCACCCGTGTCGACCACAATGAAGGGTTTATCGCCTACCCGGCCTTCGCCATAATGTCGGTCACGCGTCAAACCTGAGTAATCAGCGACCAACGCCGCACGCGAGCGCGTGAGGCGATTAAAGAGCGTTGATTTACCAACGTTTGGCCGTCCAACCAGGGCGACGACAGGTTTAAGTGACACGAATTAGTTCAACCCAATTAAAACAAGCAGGCCATCGCCTGACTGCACAAGAACACCTTGTGGGGTCGCAACGAGCGGCGCCTGAATGGCGCCACCCCCAACGAGGATACGGGCCAGCAGCTGACCGTCAGCCGGCGCCAAGAAATGCACAAAACCTTCAAGGTCGCCGACAGCAATCGCACCAGACACTGACGCAGGGCTGGTCACCTTACGGTTACGCAAGGCGTCTTGACGCCAAGCTAAGCCACCATTTTTCAAACCAAAGGCAGAGATCGCATCGTGCTCGTTGGGCACATAGACCTGTGTCGCATCGATCGTTAATCCTACTGAGCTTGAAAAATCTTTGCTCCAGACGGTACGTCCGCCCGCAGCGATATCAAAGCAGACCACGCGCCCCTGATACGCCACTGCACACAGCAACGAACCCGATAAGGCGGGCAAACCCACAACATCATTGACGCGCTCAAGGTCCGTCGAGCCTTTCGACAAGGCCACCGTGCCTTCCCACTGCACGTCACCCGACACGGCGTTAATTGCAATGAGCTTTCCGCCGGGGATCGCACTAATGACGAGCCCTTCGAGTAACAGCATTCTTGCAGGCGCACGCAGCGCGAGTGCCGGCCCAGGGCGTTGCACGCTCCAGATACGCTCGCCCGTTTCGGCATTGAAGGCCTGGACGCGGTAGTCACCACTGCGAACCACCACCACACCTAAACCAACGATCGGCGGCACAGTGACTTCGCTAGACGCTTTCGAGCGCCATTTGATCTGTCCATTATCGTCGAGCGCAACCACGGTACCGTCTGCAGTCACAACGGCTGTCGTTTTGCCGTCGCTACCGACGCCAGCCGATAGCTTTTTGTCAACCTTCGCGACCCAGACTGGGGTGCCTGAGGCCAGATCAAATTTACCTAGCGAGCCATCCGCTGCTGCCGCGTACACGACCGAACCCACCACCTGAGGCACGAAGCCAATACCTGATCCCTTGCCAACTTGAGACTTCCAGGCAATGCGCGCTGACAGGCCCGGCTTGTATTCGGTCAAGGGCGTAGGCTTATAGCGACCGTCATCACCCGTAATCAGCGCACACCCAGATAAAGCGAAGAGCACAGCCGACAGCCAGACCAGACGAAGCGATTTAGCGTTAAACAATACAGACATCGTTAGGCTCCGAGCGCATCAAGTTTGAGTTTGACTACTAAGGTGAAGGCACACATCGTTAGGCTCCTGGCGCGTCGAGTTTGAGTTTGACGACTGGGGTCAAGACATACATTGTTAGGCTCCGAGCGCGTCGAGTTTGAGTTTGACGACTGGGGTCAAAGGATTTGCCGCGCCAAGCGCCTCAATGGCTTGGGTCCAGGCTTCGCGAGCAGCGCCTCCTTTGCCTTGGGCGGACAAAATATCGCCCCTGCGATCTGCGTACAACCCAACGAAGGGCGCTGGCGGATCGGTTAGCTGTAGTAAGGCCGCGTCGAAATCTTTTTGCTCGAGCAAAATACCGGCCAGACGCAGCTTGGCCACGGGCAGCAGCGTTGCATTTTTGGTTTGCGCCAGCCATTCAAGTTGCGTGCGCGCGGCCTGCAAATCGTTGCGCGAGGCTAACGCCGAAGCCGCCACTAACGCACCACGTGCCGCATAATCAGTTGCGCCGAACTCTGAACGCAAGGTTTGCATTGCGGCATTGATGCGCGCAATCGATTCGTCACCCTGCTGGCGGCCGGCCTCTTCAAGCGCCTCAAAATAGCCCCGCGCCTGCGTCGACTGACTGGTTTCATACCACTGCAAGCCACGCCAACCACCTAACGCAGCCATAGCAACGATCAAAGCGGTCAACACGGCCGTGCCATATTTAGACCACCATGCACGCAATTGGTCGAGTTGTTCTTGTTCGTCGAGATCGTATGCCATGCTTAATTAACCTTGTCTTTCAAAAATGCCACTAATTCATCAAGCGGCACAGAAAACTGTGCCATGTCTGGGGTTTGATCCGCAGCCCGCAACATCTTGACTGATGCCACGCCTGCTGCCAACTCGTCACCCCCAAGAATAACCGCAATCGCGGCGGCACTTGCATCTGCCCGTTTGAACTGAGATTTAAAGCTGGCCGCACCTGCATGCACAATCACCGCTACGCCAACGTCACGCAGCGACTCGGCCAACAGTGCCGCACGGCGTTGCGCCTCATCACCTTGATGCACGATATAAACCTCGCATTCGGGCGCAGCGACTTCGGGTTGATATTGCCCCCACAGATCAAGCAGGCGTTCCATCCCGATGGCAAAGCCCACCGCCGGCGCGCCTTTGCCGCCCAACAGCTCGACCAAACCGTCATAGCGTCCACCGCCGCACACCGTAGCCTGCGCCCCGAGTTTATCCGTCACCCACTCAAAAACCGTTAAGTTGTAGTAATCAAGCCCACGTACCATTCGGGGATTTAAACGATACGTCACCCCTGCATCCGTCAACCGGGCACAAACACCCTCAAAGTGGGCGCGCGACGTTTCACCTAAAAAATCGAAAAGTTTTGGTGCCGCGTCAGCCATCGCCTGCATGGCAGGGTTTTTTGTGTCTAGCACTCGCAGAGGATTGGTATGCATCCGCCGCAAGCCGTCTTCATCCAAAATATCTTTATGCAGTTCAAGATGCTTGATCAGCGCCGCACGATGCGCAGCACGTTCGTCACCTTGTCCTAGAGAGTTAATTTCTAGCTTGACGTCCGTGATGCCCAGCAGTTTCCAGAGCCTTGCCACCATCACGATTAATTCAGCGTCGATATCCGGGCCTGCCAAACCCAAGGCTTCGACGTCAATTTGATGAAACTGTCGGTAACGACCGCGCTGAGGGCGCTCGTGCCGAAACACTGGGCCCATCGCGTATACTCGCTGCGGCCGGTCGTACAGAAGATTGTGTTCAATGGCCGCGCGCACCATCCCGGCGGTGAACTCGGGGCGCATGGTCAGTGACTCGCCATTGAGCGAATCGGTGAAGGTGTACATCTCTTTTTCAACAATATCGGTGACTTCGCCAATGCCGCGCGTAAACAGGCGGGTGTGCTCAAGAATCGGCGCACGCATATTGCGATAGCCATAGGCCCGCAGCCACTCACGTACCAGAGCTTCGAGATGCTCCCAGCGCGCCGAGGCACCGGGCAAGGCATCATTCATTCCGCGGATCGCGGTCACTTTTGAAAAAGCTTGGGTCATGTCTTAACTTTAAATGGCACGCGCGCCGTAGCGACGCGAGACGTACTCTTGAACAATCGTTTGAAATTCTTCGGCGATATGGTCGCCCTTCAGGGTGACCGTGCGCTGTCCATCGACAAACACAGGTGCCGCGGGCACCTCGCCCGTACCGGGTAAGCTGATACCCAAGTCGGCGTGTCGACTTTCGCCAGGCCCATTCACCACGCATCCCATCACGGCGACGTTCATTGACTCAACACCGGGGTATTTATTTTTCCAGAGCGGCATTTGCTCGCGCAAGTAAGTCTGAATGCGATCAGCTAGTTCTTGAAACACCGTGCTGCTGGTTCGACCGCAGCCGGGGCACGCAATCACCATTGGGGTAAAAGCACGCAGACCCATCGTCTGTAAAATTTCTTGGGCAACCACAACCTCACGCGTGCGATCGCCGCCAGGCTCGGGCGTGAGCGAAATCCTGATCGTGTCGCCGATGCCTTCTTGCAAGAGCACGCTCAGCGCGGCCGTTGAGGCCACAATACCTTTGCTGCCCATGCCCGCTTCAGTCAGCCCCAAATGCAAGGGGTAATCGCAACGTGCCGCTAAATCGCGATAGACGGCGATCAAATCTTGCACGTGACTGACCTTGCACGACAAAATAATGGCGTTAGGATTTAAGCCAAGTTCTTCTGCGCGTTGCGCATTGCTAATCGCTGACACCACCAACGCATCGCGCATAACGGCCTGCGCGCCAAGCGGTGAGGCTAACTTGCTGTTGTCATCCATCATGCGGGCAAGCAGCTCGTGATCGAGGCTTCCCCAATTGACACCAATGCGTACCGGCTTATTGTGGCGACACGCGACCTCAATCATTTGCGCAAAATTGTCATCGCGCCGTTTACCCCCCCCCATATTTCCGGGGTTGATCCGATACTTGGATAGGGCTTGCGCGCATTCGGGAAACTGCGTCAGCAGCTTATGCCCGTTGTAATGAAAATCACCCGCAAGGGGCACTGAAATACCCATGCGATCAAGATGTTCACGGATCGCAGCGACTTCGCGAGCAGCTTCGGGGGTATTGACGGTAATACGCACAATCTCAGAACCGGCGAGGGCCAGCTCTTTGACTTGGATCGCAGTGGCCACCGCATCTGCGGTATCGGTGTTTGTCATCGACTGCACCAGCACGGGCGACTGCCCGCCAATCGATACCACTTTACCGCCCCACTCGATGGGCACAAGCCGAGTACGGTGGCGAGCAAGCGCGCCCACTGACACACCTGTAGACTTGGGCACAGAGTTGGCCTCAGTCTGGGCAACAGGCGCAGAGTTCGCCTCAGCCAATGTTGCGCGAACAGACTCGTTCATTTTGTCCAGGCCCCAAGCCACGCCGGCAACCAAGCCGAGGGGACCAAGCCTTGCCAGATCGCGACGCCAGCCGCCGCCAACGCCAACATCAAGATCAGAACAAACCAAACCACTGAGCCGCCTTGGCTGTGTTCGATTTGATGCGCACCTAAGGTGCGTGTTGACGTGTGATTGGCGATGCCACCCTCAACACGCCCAATGTAGGGCTCGAGCATCGCCTCTAGGGGCTTTGAATCGATCTCTAATAATTTGGCGTAATTTTTGATCAGGGTTTTTAACGGCAGCCCGCGAGGCAGGCTATCAAATCGCTCGGACTCGAGGGCATCGATCAGCCTTGCTGCGTACTTGAGCCGAACCTCAACGTCTTGCAGCGACAAGCCTTTTGATACCCGTAAGCTACGTAATGAGCCGGCCGAAATGATCAATTCATTTTGTACCGGCGCAGATTCTTCACGCAAAGGATTTTTCAATTCGACATCGGTCATGCTCGAACCTCTTTTATCGGAATCGATCGTTTCAAAGCCATTTGTTCGCTTAAACGCGTACGGTCTTGGACCTCGCCCGCCAATTGCCCGCAGGCCGCATCAATATCGTCGCCGCGGGTTTTGCGCACGGTGGTAACAATGCCGGCATCGCTAAGTATCTGAGAGAAGGTCTTGATACGCGCCGCAGCTGAACGCTTAAGCCCTGAAGCAGGAAAGGGATTAAAAGGGATGAGGTTCAGTTTGCAGTGCACGCGGCGCACCAATGCAATGAGCTCGCGAGCATGCTCATCAGAATCATTGACGCCGTCGAGCATTACGTATTCGAAGGTGATGAAATCGCGCGGTGCGAACTCAAGATAGCGCTCGCAGGCCGCGAGCAATTCAGCGAGCGGGTATTTTTTATTCAAGGGAACTAGCTGATCGCGCAGGGCATCATTCGGCGCATGCAAAGACACTGCCAGTGCCACTGGGCAATCTTGCGAAAGGCGATCCATCATTGGCACAACGCCCGAGGTAGAGATTGTGACCCGACGCCGCGACAAACCATAGGCATTGTCATCAAGCATCAAACGCACCGCAGTGACCACGGGGTCGTAATTGAGCAGGGGCTCTCCCATACCCATCATGACAACATTACTGATGACGCGCGTATCGGCGATCTTATCGCCGGCCGCAAGGCGGGACGAATCGATGTCTTTGAGGAGTTCATGACGTGCCCACCACAATTGCCCGATGATCTCGGCTGCGGTTAGGTTGCGGTTAAATCCTTGGTGTCCGGTTGAGCAGAAACGACAACCGACATTACAACCAGCCTGGCTAGAGATACAAAGCGTGCCGCGATCGTCTTCGGGGATAAACACCGATTCAATCGCGTTGCCCTGACCTACGTCAAACAGCCATTTACGGGTGCCATCACTTGAGCGTTGCTGAGTCAGCACCGCTGGAGCCTGCACCACGCACTGTTCGGTCAACTGGGCGCGAAAATCGCGCGCCAGGTCAGTCATGTCATCAAAGCAACTGGTATTGCGCTGATGCACCCACTTTTGCAATTGCCGGGCGCGAAACGGCTTGCCCCCCCACTGCCCCACTAATTGGGTCAGTGCCGGGGCATCGAGCCCAAGCAGATTGATCGGTTCAGGATGCATGCAGCGTGCGCCACTTTTCAGTCAACCGAATTAACGGCTGTGGATGTTGATTTCAGGGAAGAAAAAAGCAATTTCGACCGCTGCAGTTTCAGGCGCATCAGAGCCGTGGACGGCGTTGGCATCAATGCTGTCGGCAAAATCTGCACGGATCGTGCCTTTTTCTGCTTTTTTAGGATCGGTAGCGCCCATCAGGTCACGGTTAGTTTGAATGGCGTTGTTGCCCTCAAGGGCTTGTACAAAAACGGGGCCAGAGATCATGAAATCGACCAGGTCTTTGAAGAAAGGACGTGCGCTGTGCACAGCGTAAAAGCGCTCGGCATCAGCACGTGACAACTGTGTGAGACGGGCGGCAATGACTTTCAAGCCTTTGGCTTCAAAGCGCGCAACAATTTGACCGATCACGTTTTTTGCAACGGCATCAGGCTTAATAATCGATAGTGTACGTTCGACAGACATGTAAAACTCCAAGATTTCTCAATAAAAACAGGGACTTTGCTTACGCCCACCGTAACCCAATATTCTACCACGGCACTAAACCCGACAACATCCTAAAATAGAAGGCTAGAACTGAACTTGCGGCGGCCTGATTAAGCGCCTGACACACTGCCTAACACTTGCGGAACCCCTATGACCCAGCCCAACCCACTGCCAGATGTGGATCTCTCAAAAAGCTTCGAACCGGCCGAGATTGAAGCCCGTTGGTATCCCGAATGGGAGCGTCGGGGCTATTTTGCTGCGGGCCAGCACGTTCAAGTGGCTGCGCCGGGCGCCTCGGCAACACCGCCGGCAATGCCCCCCGCCTACGCCATTCAGTTTCCGCCACCGAACGTGACGGGCACACTGCACATGGGGCATGCGTTTAATCAAACCATCATGGACGGCCTGATTCGTTACCACCGCATGCTGGGATGTGACACCGTGTTTGTGCCGGGCACTGACCACGCGGGCATCGCGACTCAAATCGTGGTCGAACGTCAGCTAGATGCGCAAAAGGTCTCGCGTCATGATCTTGGTCGTGAAAATTTCATTAAAAAGGTCTGGGAGTGGAAAGAGGTCTCAGGCAACACCATCACAAGCCAAGTGCGCCGGCTGGGCGCCTCGGCCGACTGGCCGCGTGAATACTTCACGATGGACGCTCAAATGTCAGAAGGCGTCGTTGAAACCTTTGTTCGCCTGCACAAGCAAGGCCTAATCTATCGTGGCAAACGTTTGGTGAACTGGGATCCCAAACTGATGACGGCGGTGTCTGACCTTGAGGTGCAAGCGGTTGAAACCGACGGGCATCTGTGGCACATCCAGTATCCGTTTGTTGATGGCCCGCAAACCGTCACGCAAGCAGATGGCACGACGCAAACGCTGACCGGCATGACGATCGCCACCACTCGTCCAGAGACGATGCTGGCCGATGGCGCGCTGTGTGTACACCCCGACGACGAACGCTACAAGCATCTGATCGGAAAAATGGTCGATCTGCCCCTATGTAACCGCCAGATTCCCATCATTGCTGATGATTTTGTGGATCAAGCCTTTGGTACGGGTTGCGTCAAAATCACCGGTGCCCATGACTTTAACGACTACGCCTGCGCGATGCGCCATGGCCTGCCCTTAATCGTAATCTTTACGCTTGACGCAAAAGTCAGTGATCAGGGCCCTGCACAATTTCAAGGCCTTGATCGTTTTGACGCCCGCAAAGCGGTTGTCGCTGAGCTTGAAAAACAAGGGTTTTTAGTCAAAGTTGAAGCGCACAAAATGATGCAGCCACGCGGCGATCGTAGCGGTGCTGTGCTTGAACCGATGCTGACCGACCAGTGGTTTGTGGCAATGAGCAAGCCCGCACCGGCCGACACACTGCACCCGGGCAAGAGCATCACCGAAGTCGCCCTTGAAGTTGTGGCAAAGGGGGAGGTGCAGTTCTATCCTTCGAACTGGACAACCACTTATAACCAGTGGCTTGAAAACATTCAAGACTGGTGCATTTCACGTCAATTATGGTGGGGTCATCAGATCCCGGCTTGGTACGCGGCCGATGGCCAAGTGTTTGTTGCACACACCGAGGCCGAGGCGCTCAACCAGGCCAAGGCCGCTGGCGTCTCTGGCCCGCTCACGCGCGACCCCGACGTGCTGGATACCTGGTTCTCGTCGGCACTCGTACCCTTCACCACCATGGGCTGGCCCGCACAAACCTCCGATTACGCGCGCTACTTACCCTCAAGCGTATTGGTCACCGGTTTTGACATTATCTTTTTTTGGGTCGCACGCATGGTCATGATGACCACCCATCTAACAGGCCAGGTGCCCTTCAAACACGTCTATGTGCATGGCTTGATTCGCGACGCCGAAGGCCAAAAAATGAGCAAATCAAAGGGCAACACGCTTGACCCTGTTGATTTGATTGATGGTGTCGATCTTGAAACCCTGGTGGGCAAACGCACCTATGGCTTGATGAACCCCAAGCAAGCGGGCGCCATTGAAAAAACCACGCGCAAGCAGTTTCCGGATGGGATCCCTGCCTTCGGCACCGATGCGCTGCGCTTTACCATGGCCGCCTATGCCAGCCTTGGACGCAACATCAATTTTGATTTGAAACGTTGTGAAGGCTATCGAAACTTTTGTAACAAACTCTGGAACGCCACACGTTTTGTCTTGATGAACACCGAGGGCCAAGAGATTGCGGACGCGGCAGATACCTCGGCACAGAGTTTTGTCGATCGTTGGATCATCAGCGAGTTGCAATTGCTTGAGCGAGACGTGGCAAAAGGCTTTGCCGACTATCGCTTTGATAATATTTCAAATGCGCTGTACCACTTTGTGTGGGACGAATACTGCGACTGGTATCTTGAGCTTGCGAAGGTTCAAATTCAAACCGGTACGCCCGAACAACAACGCACCACGCGCCGCACCTTGATTCGGGTGCTTGAGGCGGTATTGCGTCTGTTGCACCCCATCATGCCTTTCATCACCGAAGAGCTCTGGCAAAAGGTGTCGCTGGTGGCGGGTAAGCGCGCCGCAACCGACGTCACCAGCGTGTCGATTCAGCCCTTTCCACAGCCAAACCTTGAAGCGGTCGATCCTACGGCTAGTGCACGGGTCGCCTTATTGAAAGGTCAGATTGAAGCAGTCAGAGCCTTGCGTAGCGAAATGAACCTCTCGCCCGCTGCGCGAGTGCCGCTGATTGCCAAGGGCCCCCAAGCGATGCTCACCGAGCACGCTAGCTATGTGGCAGCGCTCGCCAAATTGTCGGGCGTTGAAGTGGTCACTGAGCTGCCAGACGACGGCTCGCCTGTGCAAGTGGTGGGCGATACGCACCTGATGCTGAAGGTCGAAATCGATGTGCCCGCCGAACGCGTTCGCTTAGACAAAGAAATCGCCCGTCTGGCAGGTGAAATTGCTAAAGCCCAGGCAAAGCTGACAAACGAATCGTTCGTGGCGCGCGCACCCGCTGCCGTGGTTGAACAAGAAAAACTGCGGGTTGAACAGTTTGGCGACACGCTCAAGCAAGTTCAAGCGCAACGGGCTAAATTGGGAAGCGCCTAAGAAGTAGCCAAGGCCAGCAAATACCGCTCGTCGGCCTTGGTTAATAAGCCGCGAGCGCGTGCCTGCTCAAGCAGGTCTGGCCGGTTAGCAAGCGTGATGGCCAGCGATTGCTCGCGCCGCCAGCGCGCGATATTTGCGTGGTTACCTGACAGCAATACAGCGGGCACGGCTTGGCCGTTTAAGTTTTCAGGGCGAGTGTAGTGCGGGCTATCCAACAAGCCTGACAACGACTCTTGAAAAGAGTCTTGTGCAGACGATTGCCCATGATTCAGGGCGCCAGGTAGCAACCGGACTGCGGCGTCGATCATCGCTAAAGCCGCGATCTCGCCGCCCGACAACACAAAATCACCAAGCGACCACTGCTCGTCGACGTGCTGATCAATAAACCGTTGATCAACGCCTTCGTAGCGACCACAAATAAAGATTGCACCTGACGACTGAGCCAGATGTTTGGCCTGCGCTTGAGCAAAGGGTTTACCAATTGGCGAGAGCAATACTACGGGGGTTTGACCTTGCGCGGCTTGATCTTGTGTGGCGCGCTGGGTGCGAATCGCTGAGAGCGCGCGCGTTAAAGGCTCGGCCATCATAACCATGCCGGGCCCTCCGCCGTAGGGCCGGTCGTCTACCGTGCGGTGCACATCTTCGGTGTAATCACGCGGGCTATGGGTATGCAAAGACCAGAGCTGATTGCCGTGCGCGCGGCCCGTCACGCCAAGGTCGCGGACCACGCTAAACATTTCAGGAAACAAAGTGACGAGATCGATTCGCATCGCAGCGATTCTAAAAGTCTACAGGCCAATCAGTATCGATTCGACGCGCAACGATATCAACATGCTGCACGTGAGCTGCCACAAAAGGGACCAGTGTTTCTTGCGGCTTACCTTTCATGTCAAGCAACGCGAGTGGTTTTGCCCCCTCTTGCGCTTGCTGGCGGTGTACTTTGAGAAGGGCGTGGGCACCGTTATCAACGACCTCGTGCACGACACCCAAAAGACCATCTTCGCCAAAAACCTGACAGCCCACCAGATCAACCCAGTAGTACTCATCTGTTTGAGCTTTAGGAAAATGTTGCCGGGATACCAAGACGGTGTAACCGCGCAGGTTTTCAGCCAAATCCCGCTCGCCAACACCTTCAAGATCGGCAACAACCGTTGAGCCTTGAGGCCGCGCCTGCTTAACCTTATGAGGGACGGGTGCGCCAGGCTTAGCCAGAGGCGCAACAGGTGCGACTAGCCACCACACAGGTGCAGCGCGAAGTACAGTACCTTGGGCAGAATGCGGCTGAATCTTGACCCAACCGCGCACACCATAGGCTGAAATGATCCGACCTAGTTCGATCAGATCATCTGGCGCTGTTGCGGCGCCATCAACAGCCATCAATTAAGCCGCTGTCGCGACTTTGGCAGAGAAGTCTTTAAC
>CAMEAW010000027.1 GCA_945911685.1 Bordetella parapertussis | reverse complement strand
AACACGCTCCCCATTTTTAAATGGGCGGCCAACCGTCGCCCAAGGTCTTGCACCAAACGAGACACGCCAAGCGCATCGCTTGGCGTCGCGAGTAGATACAGCCCTTTTGAAGCGAGGCACCAGCCGTGCACCGAGACACGATGGAGGTGCGCACTCTGCCCGAGCCAACCCAACAGCAGCTCAAAAGTAGGCCCTGGCGAGGCGCTGAGCACGCTAGCGGTCGCAGGAGTGAACTGCGCTGTCATTAATTGCGCCAAATCCGGTGCAAAAAGTCTGGGTAATCGAGCCATCGTTAGAGCGCTTTCATGCCCGACGTCGCCCTTAAGGCTTGCGAAGGCGATAGAACAAGTTTGGGGCGCTCACGATATATAAGCTGCCGGCCTCGTCCGCTGCTACACCCTCTGGACGGGGCATTGGGGTCGAACCCTTAGAGGATAAAGACAACATGCCACGCCCTTCGCCGCTATCGCCGTCGAGCTGCACCACCATCTGAGACTCTTCGCTTAATAAAAATATACGCCCGGTCGAGGGGTCGACCTCGACCGATGACAGGTCGGTGGCGAAGGGGACTTCGTCGAGCCAACGGCTCACGTTTTCAATACGTAGGCCGCGCGAATCTACCGTTTGCAAATAATTTAAGCCACTAACCCGATAGAGTGCTCGCGGGCTGTGTTCTTTGGCGATGTACATCCGGTCACGCTTGAGGTCGTAGCCCAAACCTTGAAGGCCGTGATTGCTGTCTTCAGACTCACCAAATCTAAGCACCAACGAAAAGCTGCGAGCTGTGTCGATGCTTTGCACAGTTGTCGGTATCTCGACCAACGCAATCCGGTTGCGCGCGCCATTCACTAGAGCAACGCGGTTGCCGCCCATCCAAGCCACCCCGTCGACGTCTGACATGCCTTTAATGGGGTAAGTGGCCAGCAGTTGACCATCAATCGACAGCGCGATCAGCGCAGTAGGCTTGTTAGAAACCGCCCAAAGGCGTTTTTGAAGCGCATCATAAGTGAGCCCAGAGAGGTTACCCTCGATGCCTTCAATTACTTTGGCGCGATCTGGTGTGGCATAGCCGGTCAGCGTGTTGCCACCGCTGTTGGTGATCTTTTTCTCAAACTGAGCTTCTTTGGCCGCTAAACCCGAGATCCACCGATAAGCCACTTGTTCGGCGTGATAAAAGCGCACGCCGATATAGGTTGCCCAGCCCACGGCTATGACAAGCAGACACGCCAGCAAAATTTTTGATAAAAACTTAACTAAATCGGACATACCCAAACCAAAAGTGAATCAGCAAACCTAGGATCCGCTGGTCGCCGACCGCAGCCCCTTGAGATTAACACCCCAAGAAGAAATGCGGAACTTTCTGATCAAACCCACGTCTTATTAGCACTCGGGCAGCGAGAGTGCTAAAATCTCAACACAGATCGCGCCCGTGTTTTGGAGCGATTCTTTCATGACAAACTCTGCTGCTTTGACTTTACAACCCTCACAACTTGCAATGGCCATCTCAAATCCCGGTTCGCTGGGCACGATTGAGGCCTACATTACGACGGTCAACCGCTTGCCGGTGCTCTCGGCCGAGCAAGAGCTCACGCTCGCGCGTCGACTGCGCGACCAAGAGGATATTGGCGCAGCCCGCGAGCTCGTGCTGTCGCACCTGCGTTTGGTGGTGTCAGTCGCGCGCCAATATTTAGGCTACGGGTTGCCCCACGCCGATTTGATTCAAGAAGGTAATGTTGGGCTCATGAAGGCGGTGAAGCGCTTTGATCCCGAGCGTGGCGTACGTCTTGTGTCTTTCGCTGTGCACTGGATTAAAGCCGAAATTCACGAGTATGTGGTGCGCAATTGGCGCATGGTGAAGGTTGCCACGACCAAGGCCCAACGCAAGCTATTTTTCAATTTACGCAGCCTGCGCCCTGATGGCCAAACACTTGATACGCACCAAGTCGCAGAGATCGCGGCCGCGCTCAAGGTAAGCCCCGAAGATGTGCGTGAAATGGAAGTTCGGATGTCGGGACGCGAATTGCCACTCGAAAATCAGGACGACGATGACGAGTCCTATGCACCGATTGCCTACCTATCAGACGAGGGTCGCTCAGATCCAACCCAAGTACTCGAGCGCCAGGCCGCCGACGTCAGGCAAGGCAATGGCTTGACACAGGCGCTCGACATACTCGACGCGCGCTCAAGGCGGATCGTAGAGTCTCGTTGGTTACAAGACGATGGTGGTGCCACACTGCATGACTTAGCGGCTGAGTTTGGCGTCTCTGCCGAACGTATCCGCCAGATCGAAGCTGCAGCCATGAAAAAAATGCGCGCACATCTAAGCTAAAAAATTGAGTACCGGCGAGGTCGTCTTCGGGTTCGCTGGGCTCTTGGCCTTGATCTGCTTCATGCCCCCGCTAGCTGGGCGGCTCAAACTGCCCTATGCGGTGCTGTTGGCGATTGTAGGTTGTGCAATCGGCCTGTCGGGTCAGTACCACTCTCTCGTACCATTGGGATTAGGCGAATTTTTAAGCCTATTCAATCACTTCGAAATATCGTCAGAAACTTTTTTAATTGTCTTCTTGCCGGTGCTGTTGTTTGAAACAGCCTTAGCAATGAACGTACGACGCCTGATTGACGACCTCGGCCCTATTCTTTTACTCGCCATTGTCGCCGTCTTCTTTAGCACGGCCTGCGTTGGGCTCGTGTTGGCACATTTCACCGGCTTTAGCCTGGCGATCTGTTTAATCTTGGGCGCGATCGTTGCCACCACTGATCCGGCAGCTGTGGTGGGTATTTTCAAAGAGGTTGGCGCACCAACACGGCTCTCGACACTGGTTGAGGGCGAAAGCCTGCTCAATGATGCTGCTGCAATCGCGGTCTACACCTTCATACTCGCGCTTGTTTCTATGCCGAGCGAGGGTGTGTCGACCATGCTATTGCCTGCTTTTTTAAAGATGTTCTTGGGCGGAGCCGCAACAGGCTTTTTGCTTGGCCGCCTGACCTGCTTGTCCTTCGTCTGGCTGCGAGGCTGGCCCGTCGCAGAAATTTCGCTCACACTATCACTGGCCTATTTTGCCTATTATGTCGCAGAACATTATCTGCATGTGTCAGGCGTTGTTTCAACGGTCGTTGCGGGCTTGGTGGTGGGATCGACTGGGCGCACGCGGATGGCGCCGCTTACCTTTGAAAGCCTGTCTCAATCTTGGCATCAATTTGGTTTTTGGGCGAACTCGTTGATTTTTTTACTTGCAGCGATGCTCGTGCCAAAAATGACCGAGCAAGCGACTTGGATCAATTTGTTTTATGTAGCATTAGTTTTTGGCGCCACGCTTTTTGCACGTGCAGTCGTTGTTTTTGGCTTATTGCCACTGATGTCCTTGTTGCGCATTGCCACGCGCGTGAGTCCGAGTTATCGGGCCGTAATTTGGTGGGGTGGCTTACGCGGGGCGGTGTCGTTGGCCCTTGCGCTAGCTGTGACAGAACATCGCAGCTTGCCCGAGGAAGCCCGTAGCTTTATCGCGATCTCTGCGACCGGATTTGTGTTGGCGACGCTATTTTTAAACGGCTTGACGTTGCAGCCGCTGATTAAGCTTTTGGGGCTCAATGCACTCACAGCAAAAGAGCGTGCGTTGCGCAATCAAGCAGTCATCGTCACCACTGCCCTGATTCAACAAGAAACCGACCAAATTGCAAAAAACGAAGCGGTGCCTGAAAGCGCACATTCGCGGGTGCACAAGGTCTTTGATCAGGCGTTGCTGCATGCCAGCGAGACGCAACTCGCGGATTTTTCAGAAAACGAAAAGCTTGAATTGGGCTTGCTAATTTTGGCGCGGCGTGAATTTGAACGCTACTTCAATGTGCTTAAGCACGACATTATCGATCGGCGCCTGGCCGAAAAACTGTTGGGCCGAGCCGAGCGCCTTGAAGATCTTGTGCGCTCCTCGGGCCTCAAGGGGTTTCGCACCGCGGTGGCGCGTGCGTTGCGTTACCCGCGTCGGTTTCGCCAGGCCTTGCGCGTGCACGAGCGTTTTGGTGTGCAACGTTGGTTGGCTTACGAATTGAGTCAGCGGTTTATCGCTTTGATGTCGATGCGTTCGGTGGGGCAACAGCTGCTTGAATTTGCTGAAACCAAATTGCCAGAAATTATTGGGGCCGATGCGACCGCGCAAGTAGCTCAGGCGCATCGTCAGCGCCTTGAGCTGGTGCGCGAGGCCTTGCATGCTCTCGAGCTTCAGTATCCAAGTTATTCGTTGTGGCTGCAAGAGCGCTATCTTGGGCGGATCGCAAGAGGCTTGGAGCGCGAAAAATATGCGGAGATGCTCGAGCAGTCGCTTGTCAGCGGCGAGGTGTACGCTGATTTGCTTGAAAAAGCGGACGAGCGCTGGGGGTATCTCGAACACGTTAAGCCGCTGGACATTGAGATGAGTGCCGGGGCCTTGGTTGCTCGCGTGCCGCTGTTATCGGACTTGCCTGCCCAAGCGGTGGGTGAAGTCACAAAGATGTTGACCCCAAGGCTTTTTTTACCAAACCAGCTGATTTGGGGAGAACAGCTACCTCCCTTTGGTCTTTATATTGTTGCCTCTGGAGCCGTCGTGGTGCTTTTGCCTGACGGCACGCATGCGGAGCTCGGCTCAGGTGAGTTTTTTGGTGAACTCACGCTGTTGAGCACTGAAAAAATCGAGGGATTCGAGGTGCGCTCGCTGGGGTACACGAAAGTACTGTGTCTTCCTGCCAAAAGCTTTAGCGACCTGTTGGCGCGCAACGCGGGGCTCAAAGAAAAAATTGAACTCGTGGCGAAACAGCGTTTGCGTGCCATACAAGTCTGGCGTGATTATCAGTCTAAGTAGGTCACTCACTAAGCGCTTAGCGACGCGAAACGTTTGCCGCACAGGCTAGTGCCGCGCGTTGCGATGTCGCGGGCGCTAAACAGACGCGGGTGTCGCGCGTTGCAGTAGGTCTTCGGCGACAACAATCGAGGCCTCAAGGGTAAAGGCACCCTGAGTCAACAGATTAAAAATAGTCGCCGGCGCCATTAATTGAATATCCATGACCTCGCCATCACGATTTTTAGGCGTCACATGCTCGGGCAAGACACACTCACACGTCAGCACATCTTCAACCTGATAGCCCTCAGGCAATTGCCTCATCATGCGGGCGATTGTTCTAAGAGGTGTGCGATCGACAATATCTTGCGGATCAAGCCCTGCTTCTTCGTCGGATTCGCGCACAAGTCCGACTTGAACATCCTCTTGGCTGGAAATCAGGCCGCCTACCAGTGTGTCCCACATGCCGGGGTCGGTCGCCTTGGTCAGCGAGCGCCTGGCAACCCACAAACGCCCATCTTGCGACCAGCCACTGAGATGGACGGCTTTGGTTAATAAGCCTAAGGGGCGCACCACACCCCGCTCAATGGCCCCGAGTGGTTTACTGCTGAGCGGTCGAGTGGGGTTGTCTGGCTGCTCGGGCCAGACGTCTAGTAGCTCGTTGCGCCAACCTGGCGCGCAGCCAGCCTGGCGAAGTGTGACCGCCACCAACGCCAACAGCGCGTTCAACTCGGTGCCCACGCTCAGCGACTGACCTATATGGGCGGAGCCCCGCGAAATTTCGACACCGTTTAACCCACTAAGAGCCTGAGCCGCCCCAGAAAACAGCCAGCCGCAGCGGTTGTCTGCAATAAATAAGGGCACAGAGCCGGTTTGTACGGGTTGGTTGGCCCGCTTCAGCAAATCGTCCAGCAGCCGCCGAAGACTACCGTGATCTAAAGAAATTCTTGGTGAATGCATAAGGTCGTGAGGGGCATGTTGTATAGCAACATTGTAGGACAGCGCGACCTCCTCAGCCACGCTATAATCCTATAGGTTCATTTACGAATACCTTTTGTGAATGATTCGCGTTGGGCGTGGGCAGTACAGCGTCGGGGCTCAGCGATCCAATAATTTTGCGTTAGCAGTGCTCAATCTCCATTCAATCAATGTGGTTATGGCGATAGTCCTAAGGCGCAGCGTATTCGAGGTTTAGCATGAAGAAGGTCAGAGGGTTACTGGGCGCCTGTGCCATGCTGTTGTGTGGGGTAGTCAGCGCACAAGTCAAAGATATGCCGGGCGGTCCTCGCGTTAACCAGCTTAATTTGTCCGAAGGTGTCACCCAAATCGCCAGAGATGTGGCGTGGTTGCATTGGTTTATGCTGATTGTGTGCTTGGTGATCTTTGTCGCCGTGTTCGGTGTCATGTTTTATTCGATCTGGGCGCATCGCAAATCACGTGGCGCCAAATCAGCCACCTTTCACGAGCATTTGGGTGTTGAAGTTGCCTGGACGGTCATCCCTTTCGTGATCGTGATCGCCATGGCACTGCCTGCCACGCGAACCGTGGTAGCCATGAAAGACACCAGCGGCGCAGATCTCACCGTTAAAGTCACGGGATATCAATGGAAATGGGGTTACGAATACATCGACGGCCCCGCTGCTGGCGTCAAGTTTTTATCAAATCTCGCCACCCCGCGCGCTCAAATCGAAGGTAAAGAGCCTCGCGGCCCACTTTACCTGATGGAAGTCGATAACCCGCTGGTGGTGCCAATAGGTAAAAAAATCCGTATCTCTGTTACGGGCGGTGACGTGATTCACTCTTGGATGGTGCCCGACTTGGCAGTCAAACAAGACGCGATTCCTGGGTTTATTCGAAGCGTCTGGTTTCGCGCCGAAAAAGTTGGTGAGTTTCGTGGCCAATGTACCGAGCTTTGCGGCAAAGACCACGCCTTCATGCCAATCGTTGTGAAAGTCGTGTCAGAGCAAGATTACGCCACCTGGTCTGCCGAGCAGAAAAAACTACTGGCAGCAGCAGCAGATGACCCAAGCAAAGAGTGGTCGGCAGCCGATTTGATCGCCCGTGGCGAAAAAGTCTATGCCGCCAACTGCGTGGCATGCCATCAGGGTAGCGGCAAAGGCGTTGTGGGTGCTTTCCCCGCGCTAGATGGCAGCAAACTCGTGCTCGGCCCCAAAGCCGAAAACATACAGATTTTGCTAAAAGGTCGGCAAGGCACGGCAATGGCTGCGTTTGGCGGTCAGTTAAATGACGTTGAAATCGCTTCGGTGATCACCTATACGCGTGCCGCCTGGAGCAATGCCGGAAAGGGTCAAGACCCAGTTGTTTCGCCGGCCGACGTCAAGGCCGCACGTTAAGTTTCGACAAATTCGTTTAGATAGGCTGATGACGGCACTAGATGTGCAGTTACCGTAAAAGCAGGATAGGAGTCAACTATGAGCAGCGTTACACCAGATCAGGTTTCAGGTCAGAGTCACGGCCACGGGCATGACCATGCGCACGACGATCACGCCCACCACATGCCACACGGCTGGCGTCGTTGGTTGTTTGCGACCAACCACAAAGATATCGGTACGATGTACCTGATCTTTTCTTTTGCGATGTTGCTCGAAGGGGGCACGCTCGCGCTGCTGCTGCGCACCGAGCTGTTTCAGCCGGGGCTGCAGTTCTTTCGCCCAGAGCTGTTCAATCAGTTCACGACCATGCATGGTTTGATCATGGTGTTTGGTGCGATCATGCCGGCTTTTGTTGGCTTTGCCAACTGGATGGTACCGCTGCAAATTGGCGCCGCTGACATGGCGTTTGCCCGCATGAACAACTTTAGTTTTTGGTTGTTGCCTGTTGCCGGCTTATTGCTTACAGCCTCGTTTTTTGTACCAGGCGGTGCAACCGCTGCTGGCTGGACGCTCTACGCTCCGTTGACTCTGCAAATGGGCCCCGGGATGGATATGGCCATTTTTGCGATGCACTTGATGGGCGCGTCGTCGATTATGGGTTCAATCAATATCGTGGTCACGATCTTGAACATGCGCGCGCCTGGCATGACATTGATGAAAATGCCTTTGTTTTGCTGGACATGGTTGATCACCGCCTACTTGTTGATTGCTGTGATGCCCGTGTTGGCTGCGGCAATCACCATGGTTCTCACAGACCGTCATTTTGGCACTGGTTTTTTTAACGCTGCTGTCGGTGGCGACCCAGTTCTGTATCAGCACATCTTCTGGTTCTTCGGGCATCCCGAGGTTTACATTATGATTTTGCCGGCCTTCGGCATAGTCTCAGCCATTATCCCGGCCTTTGCGCGTAAACCGCTGTTTGGGTACGCCTCGATGGTCTACGCCACCGCCTCGATCGCGATCCTATCGTTTATTGTCTGGGCGCATCACATGTTTGCAACGGGTATGCCCGTCACAGGGCAGTTGTACTTCATGTACGCCACAATGCTGATTTCAATTCCAACGGGCGTTAAAGTGTTCAACTGGGTAGCGACCATGTGGAAAGGCTCGATGACCTTCGAGACCCCCATGCTGTTTGCCGTGGGCTTCATCTTTGTCTTTACGCTTGGTGGTTTCACGGGCCTAATTTTGTCAATGGCGCCAATCGACATTCAGGTGCATGACACCTATTATGTGGTCGCGCATTTTCACTATGTGTTGGTGGCGGGTTCGTTGTTTGCATTGTTTGCCGGCACCTACTACTGGTTACCAAAGTGGTGCGGTTACATGTACGACGAAAAGTTGGGCAAGATTCACTTTTGGTCGAGCATGATTTCGTTCAACATCACATTCTTCCCAATGCACTTTATGGGTTTGGCAGGCATGCCACGTCGTTACGCCGATTATGCCGCTCAGTTCACTGACTTTCATCAGGTCGCAACGATCGGCGCGTTTTGGTTTGGGATATCGCAATTATTGTTCTTGTATATCATTCTGAAAGCTTACGCAGGTAAAGGCGCCCCAGCTGCAGCTAAGCCCTGGGAAGGTGCAGAAGGCCTAGAGTGGACGGTGCCTTCACCTGCTCCGTTCCATACCTTCGAAACACCGCCAGAAGTGAAGTAGGTCAACACGATGCCAACTGAAGAGCAGCGCCGTAAAAATCGTCGTACTGGGTTGTTACTTGGTGTGGTCGTGTTTGCCTTTTTTGCTTACACAACCGGTAGGCAGATTTATTTACATTATTTTTCTTAATGAGTGAGAAATCCGTATGAGCGATGATTTGAAAGAAATTGCTCAGCGGAAATTGAGTTTTTTTCAAACACTAAAGGCGGTTCTTTGGGCGCTGTTTGGGGTGCGAAAGGGCTCCGGATATCAAGAGGATATTGCGAAACTTAATCCCGTACATATTATTATTGCCGGGATTTTGTTGACAGTGATCTTTGTAGTGAGCTTGGTGAAGCTTGCGGGCTGGGCGATCAGTCAGTTGACTTAGTATTAACAATCATATTTTGTAAGTTTGGAGAACAAAATGAGTGCATCCCACTCTACCCACGGCAACGTAGCCCCTTACTACTACGTACCCGCAGATTCAAAACATCCAGTATGCGCAAGTATTGCGCTGATGGTGGTGATGTTTGGCGCGTCGGCCTGGATCAACGGCATCGACGTTGCGAAATGGGTTGTGCTCGCAGGTTTGCTTGGGCTGTTTGTCGTGTTGTATTACTGGTTTGGTGACGCGATCCAAGAATCTGAGGCTGGTTTAAACAGTAAGCGCATCGATATGTCGTATCGCTGGAGCATGAGCTGGTTTATTTTCTCTGAGGTGATGTTCTTTGCTGCTTTTTTCGGTGCGCTTTGGTATACCCGCACGATTACCCTGCCATGGCTGGGTGACTTAGATCACAAATTGTTGTTGTGGCCTGATTTCAACGCTGTTTGGCCTAATCTTGGTCCTGCGGGCGTGGTTGAGTCGTTTCAAACCATGGGCCCCTTTTGGTTGCCGACAATCAACACCGCTCTACTTTTAACCTCAGGCGTGACCTTAACTATTTCTCACCATGCGCTGATTGCTGACCACCGGGCAAAAGCAAAGTTTTGGTTGTTTGCAACGATTGTTTTGGGCTTTGTCTTCGTAGGTCTCCAGGGTTATGAGTACTACCACGCGTATACGGACTTGAATTTAAAGTTCAACTCTGGCGCGTACGGCTCTTTGTTTTTCATGTTGACTGGTTTTCACGGTTTTCATGTGCTGTTGGGCGCGACGATGTTGACGGTGGTTCTTGTGCGCATGATGAAAGGACATTTCAGATCAGATCATCATTTTGGTTTTGAAGGTGCAGCTTGGTATTGGCACTTTGTGGACGTCGTTTGGCTGGGCTTGTACTTGTTTGTGTATTGGTTTTAATTCAGCCGACGTTGCTTCACCAACTAAAAAAGCCGGCAAAGCCGGCTTTTTTTGCTTGAGGCATGACAGGAATATCGCCTAAACGTTAATTGCGTACAACCTACGGGTTGTCGGATTAGGGTTTAAACCCCGTTGTCTCGATCCAGCCCATCCAGTGCGAGAACAACAGAAACAAAAACAAGACCACCGACATGCCGATTCTGACAGTCAAGGCGTTGACGGTTTTGCTCGAGGATCCCTTGTCGCGCATGAGATAAAACAGAGCAGACGCTAAACTGCCTAAAATGCCGACAAATATCAGAATCACCACAATACGCACGATGTTTTCCACCTAAAGCAGGAATTATCGCAGACATGCCGCGGTCAGCACTCAATACACGCACTATCTTTGCAGGGCTGCTGCTAGTCGCTGTGGCCGCTGCCTGTGTTGCCCTTGGGTTCTGGCAGCTTGACCGTGCGGCCGAACGCCGCAAAATTGCCCAAAACATTGAGCAAGGCCGGTCGGCCAGCACGCTGAACTTAAATGCCCGCGTCCTTGAGCCCCAGCCGATTAAAAGCTGGACACCTGCTCAGGTTGAGGGCACCTGGCGCGACGACTTGAGCGTATTGCTCGACAATCGTAATCTCGAGGGCCGACCGGGCTTGTGGTTAGCGACCCCGTTGGCTTTAGCAGATGGCCGCGCGGTGCTTGTGCTGCGGGGTTGGTTTGCCAGGCCATTGGGCGCGCAGCCAGCACCCATGATTACCACCTCAAGTGAGGTGCAAATCATTCAAGGCGAACTCGTTCAACGCGTCCCTAAACTGTTTGAGCTTTGGTCCTTAAACAAAGCTAGCCGTTTAACATTTGCCAAAAGCACGACTTCGTCGGACAGCCGAACAGCGACCAGCCCTAGGCTCGAAACCGGAACACTTCCGCGTGTGCAGAACTTATCGCTTGCTGAGCTGTCAGAGCAAAGCGGTTTAAATCTATTACCTGTGGTGTTAATGCAGACAAGTCGCGCGAATGATGGTTTGATACGCGTGTGGCCAGAGCCCTCGGTCGATGCGGATAAAAATCTTGGTTATGCGACACAGTGGTTCGGCTTTGCCGCTATTTGTTTGTTTGCTTTGTTGGTTTTTGCCTGGCGACTCAAACGTCGGTCATAGCCCTTTATCTTTCGGATCAGTATGACTTTGCCTACCCCTCCACGCCCCCGTACGCGCACGCCTTTGGTGTTAATTGTTCTAATTAGCCTCGCCCCCGTTCTGGCTGCCGTAGTGGCTTATTTCAATCCCGACTGGCGCCCAGACGGAAGCGTGGCCTATGGCACGCTGATTGAACCACAGCGGCCAATACCCGCTAGCACTGCGTTGCAAGCCATCACGCTCGACGGCAAGCCGTTTGATGTCGCGTCACTCAAAGGTAAGTGGCTGTTAATCACCGCCGATGGCGGTGATTGCCAAGATGCCTGCGCCCGCAAACTATTTATTTTGCGCAACTCGCACGCCAGCCAAGGTAAAAATGTTGAGCGCTTAGCGCGCGTGTGGTTTATTACCGATGATGCGCCAGTACCTGAAAGAGTGCTCGAAGCTTACAAAGGCACCATCATGCTGCGGGTACAGCCAGAGCAGTTAAAAGCGTTTTTACTCGCCGAGTCAGCTTCGGTTAGTACAAGCATCGGCACAAGCACCAGCACAAGCGCAAGCACCAGCACAAGCACCAGCACAAGCATCAGCTCCACTGGTACAGGCGTCGTGACGCCTTCCGGTACTGCACCAACTTCATCTAACGGGGCCGCCAAAGCGCTCGCTGAGCCCATGTGGATTATCGATCCGCACGCTAATTTGATGATGCAATATCCCGCGAATGCTGAGCCCGAAAAGGTCAGAACAGACATTCGCAAGCTCATTTACCACTCAAGGATCGGCTGATGTTAACAGCTGACTCTTTGCAGCCGCCCATTGGGGTCGCGAACGATCAGCCGGGCGAGACTAAGCGGCGCCGCTATCGAAAGATTATATTTTTGACGTGGTTTCTGACGCTTGATTTGATCATGTTTGGGGCGTTTGTACGCCTGACCGACTCGGGTTTAGGCTGTCCAGATTGGCCCGGCTGCTATGGCAGTGTGACCCCGCTTGGTGCGCTTCAATCGATACGCGAGGCGGCCCAAGTTATGCCAGACGGTCCCGTCACCTTACCCAAGGCGTGGATCGAGATGGTGCATCGCTACGTGGGTAGCTTGCTTGGGTTGCTGATTATTGCGATTACTTGGATGGCCTGGCGCCATCGCTCAACGCTTGGGCGCTCGCCAGCGTTAGCCTGCGTCACGCTAATCGCGGTGTGTGTGCAAGGTGCCTTTGGTGCCTGGACGGTCACGCACAAATTGATGCCCGCCGTGGTGACTGCCCACCTGTTAGGCGGCATGACGTTGCTGGCGCTCATGACTTGGCTAGCTGCGCGTGAGCGCTCGCATCCGCCTGTTTCGGTTGAACTCGGTCATTACCGCGGCTGGGCCGCGCTCGGACTTGGCTTGCTGTTTATACAAATCGGGCTAGGAGGCTGGGTTAGCACCAACTACGCCGCGTTGGCCTGTATGGATTTTCCGACGTGCCATGGCGCGTGGATGCCTGAGATGGACTTCGCTAGCGGCTTTGCGGTGGTCAGGGGCTTAGGCGAGATGCCAAACGGTGAGATGATTTCACAGCCCGCCCTGACGGCGATTCATTGGGTGCACCGAAACACCGCCTGGATCGTATTTGGTTTCTGGGGCTGGTTGGGCTGGAGGTTGCGCGCAGATGCCGGGCTACGTGGTCCAGCGACCTTGGTGTTGTGTTTATTGCTCGCACAATTGCTCACGGGGCTCACCACGATCTTTTTTCAATGGCCGCTTTTGATCGCCGTCTTGCATAACGGCGGCGCAGCAGGGCTGGTTCTGGGTGTGGTCACTTTGTTGACGCGCTTGGGCAAATCGCAAGGCCAGCGCTTGTCGGTACAATCGAGCCCACACTAATTAAAACTTCAACCATGACGAGCACGACCGCCGCGAACCCTGGCCTCTTGCGCCAATATATTGTGCTGACAAAGCCACGCGTCACGCAATTGGCGGTATTTTGCGCAGTCATTGGAATGTTTTTGGCCACACCTGAGCTGCCAGATACTAAGCGCGTATTGGCGGCAACGCTTGGCATTTGGCTGTTGGCCGCCGCCGCTTTTGCCATGAACTGCCTCATCGAGCAACAGGTCGACGCACGCATGCTGCGCACCGCGCGTCGCGCAACAGCCACCGGGTCAATCTCAACCGCACAAGTGCTAGCCTTATCAGGCCTGTTGGGTGGCATTGGCATGCTGGTCTTGTACTGGTGGGTCAATCCACTGACGATGTGGCTAACTTTTGCAACGTTTGTGGGCTATGCGGTGATCTACACCGTCATTCTCAAACCCCGCACCCCACAAAATATTGTTATTGGCGGCCTCTCGGGCGCTATGCCTCCTGCCCTCGGCTGGGCCGCTGTGGCCGATGCTGTGCCTGCCGAGGCTTGGCTGCTGGTGTTAATCATCTTTATCTGGACGCCCCCTCACTTTTGGGCGTTGGCCCTGTATCGCACCAACGACTACGCAAAATCAGGCTTACCGATGCTGCCGATTACCCACGGCCAGAAGTTCACCCGTTTGCATATTTTGCTCTATAGCTTTGCCTTACTCGCCACCACCCTATTGCCCTATATCGTTGGCATGAGCGGCTGGTTGTATCTGATTGCTGCAGTAGTCTTAGGTCTGATTTTCATTGGCTATGCGTTCAAACTTTATCGTGTTTATAGCGACGAGCTATCCCGCAAGCTCTTTCGCTTTTCGATCTTGTATCTCTCACTCTTGTTTGCAGCGCTGCTCGCTGATCACTGGCTCATTATGGTAAGAGTATGAGCCCTTTAAACCACGTAAGCCCTATAAGCTGCATCAACCAAAACAAAGCCCTGCGTCTATTGAGCGCAGTGCTCCTGATCCTGTGTGTGCTCTTTGTGGTGGGCTGCAAGGATGCTGCTCTTCCTTTTAAAGGCAGTGACATCACTGGCACGCACCTCGGTAAAGATCTTGCGTTAACCGGCACCGATGGTAAGCCCTACAACCTTGAAGCTCTCAAGGGTAAAGTGACAATCGTCCTGTTTGGCTTTACCCAGTGCCCAGATGTTTGTCCCACTTCGCTCGCTGAACTCACACAAGTCATGAAGTTGTTGGGCAGTGAGGCTAAACGCGTGCAAGTGGTACTGATCACCGTTGACCCAGAGCGCGATACGCCTGAAGTGCTGCGCGCCTACGTATCAGGTTTTGATCCCCAGTTTTTAGGGTTAACCGGGACGCTCGAGCAGATCAAAAAAGCGGCCGCTTCGTTTAAGGTTTACTTTGCAAAAACCGCTGGCGTGCAAGGTAATTACTCGATGGATCACAGCGCTTCGTTTTATTTGCTGGATGCGCAGGGCGAGTCTCGCGTGCTGTTAAATAACAGCATTGGTGCGGCTGCGATTGCACATGATGTGCAACGTTTGTTGCGCTAGGGTTGCTGCCCGACGCGAATATAACGCTAACTATTTTTTGGACCGTGCGTCATACCAAGCTGCAATGGCCCCTTGAGCGCGCTCAGACAGCTCGGCGATATCGATTTGTTTGCGACGCTCGATAATCATGAGTGCGTAGGGCGTCGCTAGGCTTGAGGCTTCGGGGCACAGGCGCAGTTCTTCACCCACAGAGGGGCTGCGTTGACGCCAGAAATTGATGGCGGATTCGAGTTCAGTCAGTGTTAATAAAGTTGGCATCTCGGCATTGTCACAGAATATGTAGCGGTCTAACGCCTAGGCGTTTTTTTTTGGACGTTTTTGAGGTGTCGGCACGACTTTCGAGTTGTCAGCACCTCTCGCCAACACCATAGCAGATGCGAGTAATATCTAGGCACAACTCCCTACAACAAGGCTCATGATGAATGCAAGCCCTTCTAATCCCTTTGTGCTACCTGGGTTTGGTCAAAGTGGTGATGCCGCCACCAACCCTTTATTCGCTAGTCTAGAGATGATGCGTCAGGCGTTTGCTGGCCTGGGTGGGCCTGCAGGAATGTCTGGAGGGCTTGGCATGAGCCCTGCAATAAATCCAGAAGAGCTTGAGCGCAAAATCGCCGAGCTTAAGTCGGTTGAAAACTGGCTTAAATTAAACCTTTCGATGCTAAGCAGTACGATTCAGGGCATGGAGGTACAACTCGCTACCATCGCGACACTCAAATCGTTTATGGCGGCAGGCTCAGCGAGCGTCGCAAACGCTCAGGACTCTAGTGCGCAAGCGGCGCCACCCAGCTGGTTCAATGGCTGGCCCACAGCAGCAGCGCAGCCTCAGTCTGATCCCCAACCGTCTGCTCGCGCTGAAGTGAAACCCCAAGCTGAACCCGAATCTCAGCAACAAGCCCAACCACAAACGCATGCCCCAGCCGCACAAGCCTGGTGGGATATGTTGCAGCAGCAATTCGGGCAGGTCGCGGCCGCCACGGCTGCCAGCATGGCCGTCAAGCCTACGCAAGCCGCGAGTCAGGCAGCAGCTAAAGCCGCCAAGACAACCAGAACAAAAGTCTCAACCAAAGCCCCGCTAACAGCCACTAAAAAAGCGTCCACAACGGCCACAAAAGCGACCACAAAAGTTATGCCAAAAGCCACCGCAAAAGCCAGACCAACATCACCCACAACGGCCACCATAACCCCACCGCTGCATAACCGTCTTAAACAGAAATAAAAAGCAGCGCTTAACTACAAAATCACAACGCAAATCATGTTGAATATTGTCATTTTGGCCGCGGGCCAGGGTAAGCGGATGCAGTCTAACCGCCCCAAGGTGTTACATACCATTGCAGGCCGTTCGATGTTGGCACACGTGTTGGATCGCGCGCGTGCACTCGCGGCGGATCACATTGTGGTGGTGATTGGCCATGGTGCCGAGCAGGTGCAGCAAGCGTTTATTGCACAACAAGATTTGCAATTTGCGACACAGCTGCCGCAGCTGGGTACAGGTCACGCGGTACTGCAAGCGGCGGCGCTTCTCAAAGAAGAGGGTCGCGACGATGTCACGATCGTTTTGTATGGTGATGTGCCTTTGGTGCAGACCGCAAGTTTGCAGGCGTTGCTCAACGCGCGGGGGCAGGGCTTAGCCGTCTTGACGGAGCTGTTACCTGACCCAACAGGTTACGGCCGTATTGTGCGCGACGCGCAAGGTCAGGTTCAGGCAATCGTTGAGCATAAAGATGCAACGGCCGAGCAACGCGCGATCACTGAAGTCAACACTGGGATCCTCGCCGCACCCACTGCGCAGCTTAAGAAGTGGTTGGCACAGCTCACGAACAACAACGCGCAAGGCGAGTACTACCTGACAGATATCATTGGCATGGCCGTGGCCGAGGGCCTAGCTGTCAATGTGGCGCACCCGGGCGCAGCCTACGAAACCTTGGGCGTTAATAGCCGCGCACAGCAGGCGCAGCTTGAACGCCTGTGGCAGCTCGAGCTTGCACAGCGGCAGCTTGAAGCTGGTGTCACACTCGCTGACCCTGCGCGTATCGACATACGCGGAAACTTAAGCTGCGACCAAGATGTATTTATTGACGTTGGTTGTGTCTTTGAGGGTACGGTTCAGTTGGGCGCAGGTGTCTATGTCGGCGCGCATTGCGTGTTGCGCAATGTGATCCTTGGCGCAGGTACGCGCATTGAGCCGTTTAGCCATCTTGATCAGGCGGTTGTGGGCGCCGACGCAAAGATCGGGCCCTATGCCAGATTGCGCCCGGGCGCGGCACTCGCGGATCGCACACACGTTGGTAACTTTGTTGAAATTAAAAATGCCCGTCTAGGTGTCGATAGCAAAGCCAATCATTTGGCCTACATTGGCGACGCTGATATTGGTGAGCGCGTCAACATCGGCGCTGGTACGATTACTTGCAATTACGACGGTGTGAACAAGCACCGCACAGTCATCGAAGACGATGCCTTCATTGGTTCGGATACGCAACTCGTAGCCCCAGTGCGTGTAGGGCGTGGCGCCACGCTCGGCGCCGGCACAACGCTTACACGTGATGCACCGCCTGAAAAACTGACCGTGTCGCGCGCTAAACAACTCACCATCGAGGGCTGGAAACGGCCAGTTAAAAAAGTTTAAATATGTCTGAAGCACAAACCGCGCGAGCATCCGACGCGATAGAAGGTTTGCCCACAGGGCGTCGACGCAAGGCTGCCTTTGCGCTGGGTATTGGTTTGATGTTGTCGGTGCTCGACGCCTCGATGTCTAACGTTGCGTTGCCATCTATTGCAAAAGATCTAAATGAATCAGCGGCCTCGGTCGTGTGGATTGTCAACGCGTATGGTTTGACCGTTGCCATGATGCTGTTCCCGATGGCAGCGATTGGTGAGCGCATTGGTTTTAAGCTGTTATTTCGTTTTGGTTTGCTGCTGTTTACCTGCGCCTCGATTGCGAGTGCCTTGGCGCCGACGCTACCGTTGCTAATCGTTTCTCGCATCGTGCAAGGGCTTGGTGGTGCAGCAATCATGTGCTTGTTCGCTGCGTTGCTCCGGCATATCTATCCGCCACATCTTATCGGACGCGGGATTGGCTGGAACTCGATGACCGTCGCAGTTTCATCGGTGATGGGGCCGTCGCTAGGCGCCTTTATTTTGTCGCTTGCAAGTTGGCACTGGATCTTTGCGTTCAACATCCCAATGGGGCTACTGGCTTTGTTGGGCGTTAAATACTTGCCAGACGTTGCGCCAATTAAATCGCGGTTTGACTGGGTGTCCGCCGGGTTGAGCATGACAACCATTGGTTTGCTCATTATTGGGATTGATTATTTAGCAACCTACACGTGGCAGGCGTTGACTCTGATTGCTCTCTCAGTTTGCGTGGGTATTTTGTTGATTCGCCGCTCCAGTGCGCAGACGGCACCGTTGTTTCCGGTTGATTTGTTTCGCATCCCCGCCATGCGTTTTGCGTTAGCCGCCTCGGCCAGTACCTTTTCGGCGCAGATGGCCACGTTTGTTTCGTTACCTTTTTATTTACTGACAACGTTACAGCGACCACAACTGACGGTTGGTGTGTTGCTGGCGGGCTGGCCCGTCGGTGCAGCGATGATCGCTGCGATTGCAGGCCCCTTGTCTGATCGGTTTCCGGTGGCGATCTTAAGTGGGATCGGTGCGGCGGCGATGGCGCTTGGCTTAACCCTCATTGCCTTAATGCCAGCAACTGTTGATAACACTTGGTTATTTTTTGCGATGATGTTGGCAGGGGTGGGCTTTGGTTTTTTTCAAACACCTAATAACCGCGTATTAATTGGCGCTGCACCACGCAATCGGGCAGGCGCACTAGGCGGCTTGCAGTCTACGACGCGTGTATTTAGCCAGACCTTTGGTGGCGCGGTCGTTGCGATGGTGTTTAGTATGGGGTTTTCAATGGGTCCCTTGCTTGGCCTCTGGGTTGCCATTGGTTTTGCGTTGGTCGCGGTCAGCGTAAATGTGATCCGTTATCGCCAGGCTCCAGATTCGGGCCAAAATGGCTGAGCCTACTCTGCGCATTTTGCAGATCAATACCGAGCGCGGTTGGCGCGGCGGTGAACGGCAAACCTTATTAACGGCTGCGGGCTTGCGCGCGCGCGGCCATCACGTTGAATTGCTATTGCGTACAGGCAGCGCATTAGTCGAGCGAGCGCGCGCGCTGGGTTTGGTGGTGCACACGGCCGGTGGAGGTTTTGCGTTTGGTTGTTGGCTAGCCATGCATGGCAGGCGCTACGATGTGTTGCATGCGCAAACTGCCAAAGTGGTGGCCTGGGCGGTGGCAGTCGCCCCCTTGCATGGGCGCCCGTTGGTATTTTCGCGTCGCACAAGTTTTGTAATGGGGGCGGGTGTTTGGTTCACACGCCTGAAGTGGCGTAACGTCGCTCAGATGGTGGCGATTAGCGAAGCCGCGGCTCAAGCGCCACGTTCGCTGGGCATTTCAACGCGCGTGATTCCAAGTGCCGTTTTGCCGGTCACTGCAGATACGTCGCGCATTCAGCATTTTTTAAAAAATCTGACACTTGAAGGCCGGCGCTTAGTGGGTACTGCTGCAGCGTTGTCTGTTGAGAAGGATCCGGTGACATTAATCCACGCCGCTGCAAAAGTGTGTGCGCAGTTTGACGACGTGATGTTTGTGCACTGGGGTGCTGCAGGCGCGGCGTCGCACGCCGCGCAACAGGCGATTACAGCGTTGGGTTTGCAAGACCGCTATATGTTGTTGGGCTTTGAGCCAGATGTTGAGCAACTGTTTGCGGCGCTTTCAGTCTTTGTAATGGCCTCACGCTTTGAGGCTTTGGGCAGCAGCGTGCTAGATGCGATGTTGCAAAAGGTACCCGTCGTGTCGACCGATGCTGGCGGCTTAAAAGAAACGGTATGCCAAGGGCGCGGGTTGGTGTGTAGGCCCGGAAACGCTGACGCCATGGCCGCCCAGATTTCGTTTATGTTGGCACAGCCAGCGCAGGCGCGTGCAATGGCTGAAGTGGCTTACACCGCAGTACGCACTGAGTACGCTGTCGATAGTATGGTCGAGCGGTATCTTGAGGTGTACCGCGAGGTTCTAAACCAGTAAGAACGGGATCAATGCGCCAGCGCGATACCGGTATTAAATTTACTGCGATGGATTGAAAAAAAGGTTCGTACGTTACGAACGTTCATTTGTGTGGTCAGCGTTCGGTGCACAAGCGCGTGATAGGCCGGCATATCGGCCACTTGTGCAATCAAAATAAAATCTGGTCCCGAAGAGACTCGGTAGCATTGCAGTACTGCGTCTTCGTTCGCGACGGTGCGTTCAAATTGCTGAAGGCGTTCGGCCGATTGCACGTCTAAGGTGATCTCGAGGATGGCGGTGAGGGTATTGCCAACTTTAGCCGGATTGATAATTGCTACTTGTTTTTGGATCACACCTGACTCGGTGAGCCGGCGCACGCGGCGCATACAGGTGGGGGGCGATGCATGTACCCGCTCGGCGAGCTCTTGATTGCTGACGCTTGCATCTTGCTGCAGCTGTTCAAGGATGCGTAGGTCAAGCTCGTCAAGCGCGTCGTTATCCATATGATAAGAACTCAAACTAATAAAAAATTAGGAAAGTGAAATTATATTTCACAAAAGATCGTAATTGGTGATTAATTACAAATTAAGTAATTAATAGACATAAAATTTCAAAGCAAGTTAGGCACAATGCAAGCAATACAAGGAGATGTTTATGTGTGGCATTGTGGGTGCAGTGGCTTCAAGGAACATAACGCCGATTTTGCTCGAAGGGCTGAGTCGACTTGAGTATCGTGGTTATGACTCATGCGGCGTTGCCGTATTTGACAATGGCGCTCTGCGCCGGGCACGCAGCACCGAACGCGTGGCAGAACTGACAGAGACGATTGCACGCGAGCACATCACCGGGTTTACGGGCATCGCGCATACGCGCTGGGCCACGCATGGCGCGCCAGTGACGTGCAACGCTCATCCACACTTTTCTGCTCTTCGTCAAGAGGCTCCGAGCATCGCCCTGGTGCACAACGGCATCATTGAAAATCACGAAGAGCTACGCACCGAATTACAAGCCGAGGGCTATCTGTTTGAAAGCCAGACCGATACCGAAGTGATCGCACACCTTGTGCATCATCTTTATCACGGCGATTTACTCGAGGCGGTTCAGCAGGCAGTGAAACAGTTGAAAGGCGCCTATGCCATAGCAGTGTTCTGTCGGGACGAGCCTCACCGCATTGTGGCAGCACGTTACGGCTCGCCGCTTGTCATCGGACGCGGTAAGAACGAAAACTTCTTAGCGTCTGACGCCTTGGCGTTGGCGGGTACGACCGATCAAATCGTGTACCTTGAAGATGGTGATGTAGCCGATTTGCAGCTTGGCAATGTCTGGATCATGGATGCAACCGGTAAGCCGGTGAATCGCAAGATCAATACGGTGCATGTGCACACTGGCGCGGCAGAGCTTGGTCCCTATCGTCATTACATGCAAAAAGAAATTTTTGAGCAACCACGCGCGGTCGCCGACACGCTTGAGGATGTTGAATCGATCACCCCCGAGTTGTTTGGTGATAAGGCCTACAAGATTTTTAAACAGATTGATCGTGTGTTGATCTTAGCCTGCGGTACAAGCTATTACGCGGGGCTCACTGCGCAGTACTGGATCGAGTCGGTGGCTAAGATCCCGGTCTCAGTTGAAATCGCCAGCGAGTACCGTTATCGCGATAGCGTACCCAATGCGAATACCTTGGTGGTCACGATCTCGCAGTCTGGCGAGACGGCCGATACGATTGCTGCGTTAAAACACGCGCGTTCGCTGGGTATGCAACACACCTTAACGATTTGCAACGTATCAACGAGCGCGATGGTGCGTGAGTGCGCGCTGGCTTACATCACGCGCGCTGGCGTCGAAATCGGCGTGGCATCCACCAAGGCGTTTACAACCCAACTCACCGCGTTATTTATGTTGACGCTGGCTTTGGCTCAGGTGCACAGTACATTAACCGAGCAGCAAGAGGCCGAGCACGTTAAGGCTTTGCGACACTTGCCTGCAGCGATTACTTCCGTGCTAGCACTTGAGCCACAAATTATGGCGTGGGCCGATCGCTTTGCGACCAAAGAAAACGCACTGTTCTTAGGCCGCGGTATGCATTACCCGATTGCTCTCGAAGGCGCACTCAAGCTGAAAGAAATTAGCTATATCCATGCCGAGGCCTACCCAGCAGGTGAACTCAAGCATGGCCCTTTAGCTTTGGTCACCGAGCAGATGCCCGTGGTCACCATTGCCCCTAATGATGCGCTGTTAGAAAAACTTAAATCGAATATCCAAGAAGTACGTGCGCGCGGTGGAGAGTTGTATGTGTTCGCCGACATGGATACGCGTATCGTGAGCGCCCAGGGCGTGCATGTGATCCGCATGCCAGAGCACTATGGGCTGTTGTCCCCGATCTTGCACACAGTACCGCTGCAATTGCTGGCGTACCACACGGCCTGTTCGCGCGGCACCGATGTGGATAAGCCACGTAACCTAGCTAAAAGCGTGACGGTCGAATAGATCGAGTCGCGCGCCCAAGATAAAACCGCAAAGCGCATTCCAAATGCGCAAACTCAGCAAGCAACAAGGTAAATAGTTTGCCATCTCGCGTCGGCATCGTCTATCTTCTTCAAGAGGCCTTCGATCGCCACTGACGTTTGTCAGGCCGAAAGGGATATTGTTTAAAGAGTGAAAGGTTAAGTTATGCGCGCGCAGTTTCCTACTACTAAAATTTGTTGGCTGAGCCTATTATTGCTGTTCGGTGGCTTGCGGTTCGCTGTCGCACAGACGCCCGTCATTATTGGAAAAGACGAATGGCTGTTTTACCGTCCAGAAATGATCCAACCGGCAGACGATGCAGCGATTAAAACCTCGCTTGATCTGGTCCAGCGTTTTAACAAAACATTATCCGCAAATGGCATCGCGTTGGCATACGCGGTGGTGCCTATCAAAATGCGGATCTACGCTGAGTTTTTACCCGACCAGGTAAAACTGACCCCTTACATGGCTGCAAATTACGAACGTGTTTCAAAGGTGCTCAGGTCTAAGGGTGTAAACGTTGTCGACGTGAATACTGCGATGATGAAGAGTCCTATTCGCACCAGTATCTCGCCAATATTTTTGAAGGGCGATACCCATTGGTCGCAACTCGGCGGAATGGTGGTAGCCGAGGCAATTAAAGACGAAATATTGCTCAATCCGGTACTGAAGAAGGCGTACGAAGCCACGCCTGAAGAAAAGTACACGATGGACTTTCGTAAAAAAATGTACAAACTGAAAGGGGGCGATCTGCGTAATGGTTTGCCCGCCGAGCACCCCAAGTATTCACAAGAGCAGACCTTGTTGTTTGATGTGAAGCAGCCCAAAAAAGCGGCCGCGGGATTGTTGGATGACACGAAGGTGCCAGAGGTTGTGCTGGTTGGCTCAAGCTACTCGCAAGAGTGGACGCTGTTCTCGCAGGCTCTCAGGTTTGCGTTGCAGCGCGATGTCTTGTCTTTCGCCGTCACGGCCGACAAGAGCCCATGGGTTGGCTTGATTGAAACCTATGTCGCGAGTGATAGTTTTCAAAATCAGCCGCCTAAGCTGTTGATTTGGGAGACCCCCGAGAGAGAGCTTGCCGCACCCCCTAACTATATGTATCGCGAGCAGCGCTATAAAAGCGACAACACTGAATGGCTCTTGCGGGTATCGGCTTGGGTGCAGCGAGTGTGTAAGGCGTCTACTGTGTCGACAACGATCGCAAAGGTTGGGCTAGCGGGCAAAGCGCAAAGCCTTGCCGATGACGCCATTGCTGTTACAGCCACAGCTGAGGCGGAGTTTGTAGAAGTGCGGTTCAGTAAGCCGATCACCAAGCAGCAGTATGTCTCTGCGCGACTCACCACGGAAGGCTCAAAAATTGTGAACGTTGAGGCGTCTGGGCCAGGTGTAGCCACCCGTCGGTTTACCTTAACCGTTGTGGGCGATGAGCTCGAACATAACTTTAGAATGCCCTTGCCATCACCGGGCGCAGGCTACACAACGTTTAGGCTGTATCCGGGCCAGACAGATAAATTTAGTATAAAACAACTCGCGGTGTGTGAGCAGCCCTCCGACCTGTTGCTATAAGAGTCCCTCTCGTTTAATACGTCACGCCTCAATAGGCGTATCAGCGGCCACAAACGGCTTGGCAACGCTTGCGCTCTGCCAAGAAGCGCAGGGGTTCTACGGTTTACGCAAAGTTGTCAATCCAACGGCCGACACCACGATCCGGAACGTCGCGAATGTTACCGTCTTTGCTTGGCCTGCTCCACATGACCATGTCCAGCCTCAAGAGGGTCACCTAAGGTTTGTATGTCTGTTTCACTGATACCGTTTCTTTTTTATTTCTTTGCCGCTTTCTCATGCGTGATTGGCGTAGCGATGTGCTGGATTTTCAAGGGCCGCCTTGATACGTCTGTGCGGTATTGGATCGGAGCCACACTTTTAAGCGGCCTTGCCGCGATATTGACGGTACTCCGAGCAGAGCTACCGTCTTTAATTTCTTTTGTGTTTGCAAACGCGTTAAATTTTGCTACCTATTTTTTGTTTGCACACTCGTTACGTAGCCTGCCTGGCCGCGTACCTCATGCGACCTTACGCAAGCCTATTGTTTATGTGGTGTTCGCAGCAGTGTACTGTTGTGTGCTCGCAGTGCTAGAGCAACAAACCTCGCCTCTCTTTCAAAAAACTGCAGTGGCCTTAGCCGCGACCTTTGGTAGCTGTTTGGTATTTTTTGAGGCAATCCAGGCTCAGAAGAGCCTAAAAGATAACCCGCTTTTGGTTTTGGGTTATGTTTTTCTCGCGCAGGCGCTGTGTTGGTTCGCGCGCGCGGTCTCGATGAATATATCGGGCATGTCTTCGCCATTTGAAGCGACGGCAAGCAATATGACCATCTTTACCAGCCTATTAATTTTGGGCATCATGCGCTACATGATTTATATTGGCCTGCGCTTTATGCTGGACACGTATGAGACTAACGACTTGCGCAAGCGCAATCGCTTGCTTGAAAACATCGTTTTAGAAAATAAGCTGCACTCCGCATTACGTGCAAAAATAATCGTGCCGCATTACCAATCGATTGTTAATTTAGCGTCAGGCAAAGTGATTGGTTTTGAGGCTTTGGCGCGTTGGCATGACGCAGAACTAGGCGCAGTAGCACCCGATACGTTTATCCCGATCATTGAAGAAAGTGGGCGTATCCAAGAGTTGACGGACCTAATCATTGATCAGATCCTTATTGATTTACCAACCATCAAGAAAAAATTTCCGGGTGCCTTGGTGTCAATCAATGTATCGAGCTTGTTGTTTGCCGACGAATACCTCTTGAAGCTGTTTGGCGAGCGGCTCGTGCAGTTCAAAAGCGAATATCCTTCTTTAATTCTTGAGATCGTCGAAGGCAAAATCATCGTAGCCAATGCTAAGGTCGGCGCGCAAATCACTCAACTCAGAGAGTGGGGCTTGGGGATCAGCATTGACGATTTTGGCAAAGACTATTCGTCGCATTCACGCTTAATTGCCCTGCCGTTCAACCATCTCAAAATTGATAGCGAGTTTATTCAACAGTTAGGTAAAACCAAAAACGCCGATATTGTTGTAAAAAATATTATTGATCTTGCGCAAAATCTTGGCATTTCAGTGACGGCAGAGGGTGTTGAGACCCAACAGCAGCGCAATGTGCTGGTGCAATTGGGCTGCCATTGTGGGCAGGGTTGGTACTTTGAAAAAGACCAGCCGCTTGAGCGCTTACATGGCCTGCCCTCGACGTTTGGGCCGCCGGTGATGGCGGTCCCGTCCGCGCCTTAGTACCCTACCGCCTCACCGTCGCGGCGGTGATCAGAGCCCGCAGCGTAGGCAAAGGGCGCAGTCTTTGCTTGCCGCTCGCCTAAGCGAGCAATCAACTGTGCACTACCAAAATCAGTACTGTCGGCAGACGCCACAAACGGTGCATGGCCCATTGCTTTGAGCCCTGCAACCACAGCGGGGCTGACGGTTGCCTCAAGCGTCAACTCAGCCAAATCGTTGATGCGCCAGCGCGGTGCGTCTGAACAGGCTTGCGGGTTGTGCTGCTCAACCACACGACGCAACACCATTTGCATATGGCCTTGTGCCTGCATGTTGCCACCCATCACACCAAAGGCCATTTCAGGTTGACCATCACGCGTCATGAAGGCGGGGATGATGGTGTGCATGGGGCGCTTGCCGCCTGCGACTTGATTGGGGTGACCAGGGGTCGTGACAAAACCAGAGCCGCGATTTTGTAGCGCGATGCCAGTTTTAGGTACGACCACGCCCGAACCAAAGCCTTTGAAATTGGACTGAATAAACGAAATCATGCGGCCGTCTGCGTCAGACGCGCACAAATAAATGGTGCCGCCCGATGGTGGTTGACCTGCCGCATAGATGCCTGCTTTTTTAGGGTTAATAAGCTTGGCGCGCTCGCGCGCGTAGGATTTGCTGAGCAAATCTTTTGCGCTGACTTTCATAAATTCTGAGTCAGCAACGTGCGCATATAAATCGGCAAAGGCCACGCGCATGGCTTCAACTTCTAAGTGCATGCGCTCAGCTGAGCCTGGGACGGTTTCGTTGTAAGGCAGGTGTTCGATGATGTTCAGTGCCAGCAGTGCAGTGAGGCCTTGACCATTTGGCGGGATCTCGTGCACGTCGTAGCCGCGAAAGTTTGTTGAGATGGGCTCAACCCAGTCAGCTTGATGTGCGGCCAGATCAGCCTCAGTCATGACCGCGCCACACTCGGCAGAAAAGGCTGCAATCATCTTGGCTAAACGGCCGCGATAAAACGACTCGCCTTTGGTGCGCGCAATATCTTCAAGTGTATCGGCTTGATCGACAAATTTCCAGATCTCACCGGTGGCTGGTGCGCGGCCATTGGGCATGAAAGCGCCAAAGCCTGGATGCTGTGCCAATTCTTTAACAGCCGTTGCCCATTGTCTCGAAATCACGGGGCTTACTGGAAACCCCTCACGTGCATGACGGATGGCATCTTTGAACAAATCCTCAAAAGGCAGTTGCCCAAATTTATTTGACAGAGCGACCCATTGCGAAACGGCACCGGGCACGGTCACTGACTCCCAGCCGTTTTTGGGCATCGTGGCCATGCCCTTAAATCGCTCGGGCGACCAAGCGGCGGGTGCGCGCCCTGAAGCGTTCAAACCGTGCAGCTTTTTGCCATCCCAAATAATCGAAAAGCCATCACCACCAATACCATTCATGGTGGGCTCGACAACCGTTAGCGTAATGGCGGCAGCGATCGCTGCGTCAATCGCATTGCCGCCGCGCGCAAATACAGCTGCGCCTGCTTGCGAGGCCAGGGGCTGTGAGGTTGAGACGATATTGCGGGCCAACACAGGTTGACGGCCAGACTGAAATGGGAGTTGCCAGTTCATAAGTAAAAAAATTCCTGCAAAGGTTGGGTGACAGGGGCGTTAAAAGCGCCGTCACATAATACTAAGCCTTGGCAGCACAAGGCGCCGCGGCAAGTACGAAAGTACAACGTTGATCTCATCATAATCGTTGGCGTGACTTCTGGCTTGCTGTCCCCGTCACCAACGACTGTGATAACAAAAAAAGCGCCGAAGCGCTTTCTTAATCATTCGGCCGCTTCTGCTGAAGCTTTAACGCTCAAGGCGGCGACTAGACCTGTTTGCTCAGCGCTTAAGCTCGAGCGAGTCGGTCATAGCCGCCTTAAAAGCGCCCGAAACTAAGCAACTAAATGAATCGCTTTTTTAACCGTGTTGAAGATTTCGTCGATCTGGTCTTCGCTCACGATCAGTGGTGGCGAGAATGCAATGCTTTCGCCGGTGTAGCGCACTAAAACACCCATTTCCATGCACTTTAAAAATACGTCGTACGCGCGTGCGCCGGGTGCGCCTGGGCGTGACTCAAGCTCAACCGCACCCATCAAGCCAAGGTTACGAATGTCTTTGACGTAAGGCTCGCCACGCAGTGCGTGAATGGCTTTTTCAAACTTCGGTGCAAGCGCTAACGAACGATCGAACAATTTTTCGCGCTTGTAGATTTCTTGAGTCGCCAAGCAGGCGGCTGCAGCAGCGGGGTGCGATGAATAGGTGTAGCCGTGAAACATTTCAATCGCATTGGCTGGGCTGGCGTTAATAATGCTGTCATAGATTTGCGTACTTGCCGCAACAGCCGACATCGGGATCGAAGCGTTGTTGATCGCCTTGGCCATCGTAATCATGTCAGGGGTGACGCCAAAAAATTCGCTGGCTGTCGCTTTGCCCAAACGACCAAAACCCGTGATGACTTCATCAAAAATCAGCAAGATGCCATGCTTGGTGCAGATCTCGCGCAAGCGTTGCAGGTAGCCTACAGGCGGCACTAACACGCCAGTTGAGCCGGCAACCGGTTCAACGATGACAGCGGCAATGGTTGAGGCATCATGCAGCGCGCAAAGACTTTCGAGGTGGTCAGCAAGGTGCATGCCCCATTGTGGCTGGCCTTTGCTAAAGCCCATGTCAGGGATGCTATGTGTGTGGGGAAGGTGATCGACGCCAGGGATCAGGTTGGCGGAGTACGCCTTGCGATTTGCAACGATGCCGCCCACCGAGATGCCACCAAAGCCCACGCCGCTATAGCCGCGCTCGCGACCAATCAGGCGGGTACGCTGACCTTCGCCACGCGAGCGGTGATAGGCCAGTGCCATCTTGAGTGCGGTGTCGACAGCTTCAGAGCCAGAGTTAGCAAAGAAGATGCGATCCAAGCCTTTTGGCATGAGGTCTGCGACGACTTTGGCGGCTTCAAAGGCCAAGGGATGTGCCATCTGAAAGGGTGGTGCGTAATCAAGCTCTTGCATTTGCTTGTGCACGGCTTCGATGATTTCAGTACGGCCGTGACCGGCGTTGACGCACCAGAGGCCAGCGCTTGCATCAAGCACCTTCTGGCCATCCATGGTGGTGAAATGCATATCTTTGGCGCTTTTCAGAATGCGCGGTGCAGCTTTAAACTGACGGTTGCCTGTGAAAGGCATCCAAAAATTGGTCATGTCCACAGAATTGGACAGGCTGATGGCTTCGGTAACAGCATTCATGGGGTTCTCCGGTGATCGGGTTGTACGCTAACTGTAGCGCTGCAATACCAGCCGTGACCAGTACAGTTGCATAAATATGTGGCAAACTGTACTGGTACTGATATTGATTATGGGCTGATAGTTTAGGGTAGCGTTTGCCAGCCCGAGCCTAACTTCCCAGTCCTTCACTAGCAAGGTGTTACGTTTGGCCTTTTCACTGAACCTTGATCGTCAAGCTGACCTGAGCTTGGTCGAGCAAATCGTCGCCACCCTGACCGCCGCGATCGCGAGCCGTGCCTTGCGGGCGGGTGACGCTTTACCCTCGGTGCGCCAGCTGGCACGTGAGCAGGGGCTCAGCGCGTTTACCGTCTCAGAGGCGTATCAGCGTCTGGTGGCGAATGGCCAAGTCGTGGCTAAGCGGGGGGCGTCTTATCGAGTGGTCGATAAGCGTGTTGCGCTGCCCCAGACCATACCCGCGTGGTCGGCACCGACCCTCAGCGCGGCATGGCTGTTGTCAGACGTTTTCGCCGACCACTCGGTGCCGATTAAGGCGGGTTGTGGTTGGATACCCGGCGAGTGGATCAACGAAAGTGGTTTACAGCATGCCTTGCGCACCGTGAGCCGTGTGCCGGGCGCGCGGTTTGGTGGCTATGGACACCCCTATGGCATGGCGTCGTTGCGCGAGCAAATCGCAGCTAGGCTGAGGCGCAATGATATCCCCGCTGAAGCTGCAAATGTGTTGTTGACGCAGGGCGCCACGCAAGCACTGGATTTGGTGGTGCGCACGCTCTTGCGTCCGGGCGATACGGTCATTGTTGAAGATCCTTGTTATTGCAATCTACTGCAGATTTTGCAGCTTGCGGGCTTAAAGGTTGTGGGCTTGCCCCGAAACACAGACGGCCATGATCTTGATCAGCTCAGTCAGTTGATTAAGCGCGCGCGCCCCAAAGCGATCTTTATAAATACTGTGTTGCAAAATCCTTCAGGTACCACGTTATCGTTGAGTCGCGCCAAGGGCTTGCTTGAGATCGCCGTTCAGCACGGCTTATGGGTGATCGAAGACGATATCTATCGCGAGCTCGCACCTGAAGGCGCGCCGTGCCTCGCTGCACTCGAGGGGCTGCGTCGCGTTATCTATATTTCAGGCTTTTCAAAAACGATTACGCCTACGTTGCGGGTGGGCTATGTGGCCGCACATTCTGACGTACTGGCAAGTTTGGCGCGCAGCAAAATGGCCGTTGGCCTCACTTCGTCAGAGGTCACCGAGCGCTTGGTAGCCAACGTTTTGACTGATGGTCACTATCAACAACATCTCAAGTTTTTAACTGAAAAATTAAAACAGGCGCATCAGCGTGCGTGCGCAAGTATGCGGGCAGTGGGCGTTGAGATTTTTGAGCAACCAGAAGCCGGTTTGTTTTTGTGGGCGCGTCTGCCGATTGATCCAAAACAAAGTACCGGTGTCGCAACCCGCGCCTTGCAACATGGCATTTGGTTGGCCCCTGGGGCATATTTTCGACCGG
>CAMEAW010000026.1 GCA_945911685.1 Bordetella parapertussis | reverse complement strand
TAAACGTCACGGCGTAGTGCGGGTAATCTGCATTGAGCCGCGTCACAAGCAGCGTCAAGGTTAATACATCAAGGAACAGTCATGGCTCGTATTGCTGGCATCAACATTCCGCCGCATCAGCACGCAGAAATTGGTTTGACCGCCATTTTCGGCATAGGTCGCACGCGTGCTCGCAAAATTTGCGAAGCGGCTGGCGTCCCTCTGTCGAAAAAGGTCAAAGATCTCAACGACGCAGAACTCGAACGCATTCGTGAACACGTAGGTGTGTTCTCGGTTGAGGGCGATCTGCGTCGCGAAGTGCAGCTCTCGATCAAGAGATTGATCGATCTGGGTACTTACCGTGGCATGCGCCACAAGCGCGGCTTGCCCGTGCGCGGTCAACGCACTCGCACCAACGCTCGCACCCGCAAGGGCCCGCGTCGCGCTGCTGCAAGTTTGAAGAAATAATAAGGATTAGAAGATGGCTAAAGCTTCTGCCGGCGGCGCAGCTCGCGTTCGCAAAAAGGTTAAAAAGAATGTGTCGGACGGCATTGCGCACGTTCACGCATCCTTTAATAACACCATTATCACCATCACCGATCGTCAGGGCAATGCTCTGTCGTGGGCGACGTCAGGTGGTGCTGGCTTTAAAGGTTCACGTAAGTCGACGCCGTTTGCAGCGCAGGTTGCTGCAGAAACAGCCGGCAAAGTGGCCATTGAATACGGCATCAAAACGCTCGAGGTACGCATCAAGGGCCCCGGTCCAGGTCGCGAATCTTCAGTGCGTGCGTTGAATGCGTTGGGCATTAAGATTTCGAGCATCGCCGATATCACGCCTGTACCGCACAACGGCTGCCGTCCACCCAAGCGTCGTCGCATCTAAGGAGAAGCTACATGGCCCGTTACACTGGTCCTAAATGCAAACTCTCGCGCCGCGAGGGTATTGATTTGTTTTTAAAGAGCGCACGCCGCTCGCTTGAGTCGAAGTGCAAGCTTGACTCAAAGCCTGGGCAGCATGGCCGTACCTCAGGTGCACGTACGTCTGATTACGGTTTGCAATTGCGTGAAAAGCAAAAACTTAAGCGCATGTATGGCGTGCTTGAGAAACAGTTTCGCAAATATTTTGCAGAAGCCGAGCGCCGTAAGGGCAATACTGGCGAGCAATTGATTCAATTGCTTGAGTCCCGCCTTGATAACGTTGTGTATCGCATGGGCTTTGGCTCAACGCGTGCTGAAGCGCGTCAATTGGTTGGACATCGTGCAATTCAATTGAATGGCCACACTGCTGATATCCCGTCGATGATCATCAAAGCTGGTGACATTATTGGGATTCGCGAAAAAGCCAAAGGCCAGGCGCGTATTGCCGAGTCACTCGTCCTTGCTACTGGCAACGGCATCCCACAATGGGTTGAAGTTGACACAGTTAAGTTAGTGGGTACCTTTAAACAAGCGCCTGATCGCGCTGATGTCGCTCGCGATATCAACGAATCAATGGTTGTTGAGTTGTATTCACGCTAAGCATTGAGCGGGCTTGTGGCGTAACTGCCGTAAGCTCGCTTTTTTGTTTGTTACGTACGCTTGCTAGTTCGCAGGCAGAGATGTAGTTGATACATTAGCACTCTCTATCCATCAGCCTTATCGGTGTAATGAGCCGAGGGTATTGAAAAGGAATCGCAGACATGTCACAAAGTTTTCTGAAGCCCCGTTCGATTGAAGTCGAACCAGTCGGCACAAACCATGCAAAGATCATCATGGAGCCCTTTGAGCGTGGCTACGGCCATACCTTAGGTAACGCCTTGCGTCGTATTTTGTTATCTTCGATGACTGGCTACGCGCCAACCGAAGTGCAAATCACCGGCGTTGTGCATGAATACTCAACGATCCCTGGCGTGCGTGAAGACGTTGTAGACATTCTGCTGAATCTGAAAGGCGTCGTGTTTAAGTTACACAGCCGTGACGAGTTGACCTTGGTTTTGCGCAAGCAAGGTGCGGGCCCGGTTTTGGCGTCTGACATTGAATTGCCGCACGACGTTGAAATCGTAAATCCCAATCAGGTGATTGCAACGTTGACCGAGAACGGCAAGCTTGAAATGCATATCAAGGTTGAGAAAGGCCGCGGCTATGTCCCAGGTAATGTGCGCGCACTGATCGATGATCGTGCACACACGATTGGTCGCATTGTTTTGGACGCATCCTTTAGCCCAGTGCGTCGTGTGAGCTACTCTGTAGAAAACGCTCGCGTCGAACAGCGTACTGACCTCGACAAACTCGTGCTCGATGTTGAAACAAACGGTGTGATCAGCCCAGAAGAGGCTGTTCGCCAGTCAGCCCGTATTTTGATGGATCAAATTTCTGTGTTCGCTGCACTTGAAGGTGCGGGCGATTCGTACGAAGCGCCTAACCGCGGTGCGCCACAGATTGATCCAGTGCTCTTGCGTCCAGTTGATGATCTTGAGTTAACGGTGCGCTCAGCGAACTGCTTGAAAGCTGAGAACATTTATTACATTGGTGATTTGATTCAACGTTCTGAGAACGAATTGTTGAAGACGCCTAATTTGGGTCGTAAGTCACTCAACGAAATCAAAGAAGTGTTGGCCGCGCGCGGCTTGACACTTGGTATGAAATTAGACAACTGGCCACCAATGGGGCTTGAGCGTCCTTAATTGGTCGCGAGTGGCGGCTTGGTTGCCGTCGCTGCCTCGTTGCGGTAGTTTGAGTTTTTTGTAGTGATTGGTCTTGTTGATTTCTCTTTAGGTTCAGTCAACAAGCCATTAGCAAGATTATTTTTTAAACCGGCCCGCAATCAAGGTTGTTTGTTCTAAACAAGCTTGATTGATAGAAGAGCTGAAACCATCCGAGTAGAAATACTCTAAATAGATTCAATAAGGATATCACCATGCGCCACGGCCACGGTCTACGTAAACTAAACCGCACTAGCAGCCACCGTCTTGCGATGTTTCGCAATATGGCAGTTGCCCTACTGACTCACGAAGCTATCAAAACCACTTTGCCCAAGGCAAAAGAGTTGCGCCGTATTGTCGAGCCACTGATCAATTTAGGTAAAACTCCAACGCTTGCAAACAAGCGTCTTGCTTTTGCTCGTCTGCGTGACCGTGAAATCGTTCTGAAGTTGTTTGCAGACATCGGCCCCCGTTATGCAGCGCGTAATGGCGGTTACACCCGTGTGTTGAAAATGGGTTTCCGTCAAGGCGACAACGCACCCATGGCGTTCATGGAACTCGTCGACCGCCCACTCGTTGCTGACGAAGTGGTTGAAGACTCAGCCGAATAAATGCTCGGTTGATTGCAGTGAAAAAGCCTCTGAAAAGAGGCTTTTTTGTCTTATGAGTCAGTGAAACAATTCGAACTGAGTATTTCAATGCAAACAACCGATGTCATACTTGTCTTGACTAACACGCCAGATCTTGAGTGTGCAAAGACTATCGCAAAGTGCCTATTGGCAGAGCGACTGGCGGCTTGTATTAATATTGGTGCACCAGTGTTGTCGGTTTACGAGTGGGAGTCAGCGATGCATGAGACCCAAGAGATCCCTTTGGTGATTAAAACGACCATCGCGCACCAAGAGCGCCTGGTCGAACGATTGGTGGCGCTGCATCCCTACGACCTGCCTGAAGCGCTGGTCGTACCTGTGGCAGGTGGCTACGCGCCATACTTGGCCTGGGTTCAACGCTGCACAACGAAGGGTTTAGGGTGAGCTCGGTGTTCACCTGGTTTAGCCAGCGCACCACGGCGCTCGCGTTTGTTGTTACCTTTATTGTGGCAACGTTTGTGCTGTTTTATCCGACTGTGCAGGCCAACAATGATGGCTTCTTAGATCCAGAAAAGGCCTTCGTGTTGCGCGCTGAAGTGGTCGGCGCGGAAAAAAATAGCCTGAGCCTGAAGTTCAAAATCGCTCCCGGCTATTACATGTATCGTGAGCGGTTTGAATTCGTCGCCGAAACGCCAGGGCTCAAACTAGGCGAGCCAATTTTTCCAAAAGGACAAGTTAAATACGATCCTACTTTTAACAAAGAGATGGAGCTGTATTTTAAAGATATCGAAATCCTCTTGCCGCTCAGGGCCGCCCCCCAGGCAGCACTCAGCGCGGCAGACCAAACCCACAAAATTAAACTGACGGGTCAAGGCTGTGCGAGCGCGGGGCTGTGTTATCCCCCCATGGATTTTTTTGTGACCTTGAGTACACAGGCAAATTCCTTGGGCTACAAGCTGATTGCCCCAGCCTCCCAAAGCTTGTTTGGTCGGCTGCTAGACGGGCAGTGGCGCGAGTTGGTGTTTGCTGAAAACGATTTGACCTTGGCCGAGCTATTGAGCTCGACGGACTTGCTTGAAATCGTGTTGCTATTTTTTGTCTTGGGTTTGTTGTTAGCGCTAACGCCATGCGTGCTGCCGATGGTACCGATTTTGTCTGTGCTGCTAGTGGGCGAACAACATCATGTCTCTCGTGCCCGCGGCACAATTCTGGCCGTGGCTTATGTCAGCGGCATGTCTGTCGTTTATACCGCGCTTGGCGTCGCAGCGGGCTTAAGTGGCGCTGGCTTGGCGGCTTGGTTGCAGACGCCCTGGGTGTTGGCGCTGTTTGCTTTGTTACTTGCCGCTTTGGCGCTGTCGATGTTTGACGTGTTTACGTTTCAAATGCCGTCAAGTATTCAAACCAAACTGAGCATTAGAAATAATTCTATTTTGGGTGGTCGCGTTGGGGCGGCAGCCTTGATGGGCGCGTTGTCTGCATTAATTGTGGGCCCTTGTGTCGCCGCACCGCTCGCAGGAGCCCTGCTTTACATTTCGCAAACAGGCGATGTGTTGTTGGGCGGCTCAGCGTTGTTTGCGATGGCTTGGGGTATGGGTGTGCCCTTGTTGTTAATGGGTGCCTCCGCGGGCAAGCTAATGCCACGCACGGGCACCTGGATGGAAGGTGTGAAACAGTTTTTTGGCGTGTTGTTGTTTGCGACCGCGTGGTGGATGGTGACACCGATGCTGCCGACGTGGTTACAGATTCTTGGCTGGGCAATTTTGGCGTTATTTTTGGCAGTGTTGTTACGTACGTTTGAGGCGCTTGGCTCTGAGGCAGGCTTTAGCGGCTTATTGCGTAAAACACTTGGGCTGTTGCTGACGCTATTGTGTTTGATTTGGTTGTTGGGGATTGCAAGCGGTGGCCGTTCGTTGCTACAGCCCTTGTCTCATCTTGCCCGTAACAATGCAGCGGTCAGCCCAGTCGCTGCGGTGACGATTGAAAAAAATCCGGGTGTATCAGGACTCTCCACAATCGCTGACAAGAATGCAGGTGGATCAGGCGCCCCCACTGCAGTTGTAAACAATGCGAGCAGGTCAGACGGTGTAACAACAGCAAGTTCATCAAAAAATATGTTGCTAGGTCAAGCAAGTGATCAGTCATCCCCCACAGCGCCGCGTGCGCAGTCTGCCTTGTCGTCTGCCGGCGCGCATCCACCTTTTAAGCGTATTCGTTCAATCGCCGAACTCGACACTGAGCTGGCCCAGTCCACGCGTCCGGTGATGCTCGATTTTTATGCCGACTGGTGCGTATCGTGCAAAGAGATGGAAGCCTTCACCTTCACTAAACCCAATGTGGCGCAGCGGATGGATCAGTTACTGTTGCTGCAAGCCGATGTGACCGCAAATAACGCAGAGGATCGCGCGCTGCTTAAGCGGTTCAAACTTTTTGGGCCGCCAGGCATCATTTTTTTTGAGTCAGGTGGGCGTGAACGAAAAGACGTGCGAGTGGTTGGATTTCAGGATGCCAACCGTTTTGCAGCAAACCTTGATCGCGTACTTTCACTGAAATAAGTAGACAGATGCGGGCACTCGGTGAGTAAATGACTTTCACTATGCCTCAAAGACTTCACGCTTCATGACTTCACAGCCACTGCCCAGCGCATCGACGTCGACCACGCCGGTCATTATCTTGCTAGCGCTAGCGGCGTTTGCAAGCTCTAGCGCATTTCGCATTTGCGATCCCTTGTTACCAGTATTTGCAAACGAGTTCAATGTGCGCACGGCTCAAGCCTCAAGCGCAGTCACTTATTTTTCGATTGCCTATGGGGTCATGCAGTTTTTCTACGGCCCAGTCGGGGATCGTTACGGTAAGTTTCTCGTTTTGTCGTTGGCAACGCTTGGTTGTGCGGCGGGTAGTCTGTTGGTGGCCTTTGCGCCAACCCTAAGCGTCCTCGAATTAGGGCGCTTTATTTCAGGGGCGACGGCGGCGGGCATCATCCCTTTGTCGATGGCCTGGATTGGCGATCATGTCCCTTACGAACAGCGACAGGCGACGCTCGCGAGATATCTGTTAGGTTCGATTTCTGGCATTGCGATTGGTCAGTTGTTAGGTGGGGTGTTTGCAGATACTGTTGGATGGCGTTGGGCGTTTGTTTTTTTGGCGGTGATTTATCTGGTGGTCGGTGGGTTGTTGATTTCCCGTCGCCACAGTGTTGTCGAGGTGCCAGCCAGTGGTGCAATCCGTCTGTTAGATCCTGTGCGCGAAGTGTGGGCGCAGCCCTGGGCACGCATTGTGTTGGTCGTTGTCTGCCTTGAGGGGGCGTTTGTTTTTGGACCCTTAGCTTTTGTACCGGCGTACTTGCACGAGCGTCATGACATCGCGGTGGCTTGGGCGGGCGGCATCAGTGGTTTATTTGCTGCTGGGGCACTAATTTATGCGTTTTATGCGAAATCCTTTGTACGTCGCTTTGGCGAGTATCGCCTCGCTATCGCTGGCGGCTGCATGATGGCCTTTGCGTTTGCGGTGTATTGGTTCTCTTCGGTTTGGTACTGGGGCGTACTAGCCAGCCTTTTGTCAGGGCTTGGTTACTACCTGTTGCACGCGGTGTTACAAACGCACGCCACACAGATGGCTCCGGCGATACGCGGCACGGCCGTCGCGTTATTTGCGTCGTTTTTGTTTTTTGGCCAGTCGGTTGGAGTGATCCTCGCGTCTGTCGCGGTAGACCACTTAGACTTGGCAGCGGTTTTTCCAATCGGGATTTTTGGCTTGCCTATTTTGGCGATTGTATTTGCCTGGCGCTTACACAAACGCCAGGCCGCACAAGCAAGCGCCTGAGCGCCTTACTTTTGATTCAGCAGCTTTGCAGCAGCCACTGCGAAGTAAGTCAAAATTCCATCGGCACCGGCACGCTTAAAGCCTAACAGGGTTTCCATCATGACTTTGTCATGGTCAAGCCAGCCATTAGCTGCCGCCGCTTTAAGCATGGCGTACTCACCGCTAACCTGATAAGCAAACGTTGGTACCCGAAACGCGTCTTTGACTCGGCGTAAGACGTCTAAATACGGCATCCCGGGCTTTACCATGACCATATCGGCGCCTTCACGTAAGTCGGCAGCCACTTCGCGCAGCGCTTCGTCAATGTTGCCCGGATCCATCTGATAAGTCAGTTTATTAGACTTGCCCAAATTATTTGCCGAACCGACCGCGTCTCTGAAGGGGCCGTAAAACGCGCTTGCAAACTTGGCTGAATACGCCATGATGCGAGTGTGAATATAGCCATTGTCTTCTAGCGCTTCGCGGATTGAAGCGATGCGACCATCCATCATGTCGCTCGGGGCAACGATATCCACCCCAGATTGCGCTTGAATCAAAGCCTGCTGTGTCAGGATTTGTACAGTGATGTCATTCATAACATAACCGTCCGCATCGATCACCCCGTCTTGCCCGTGGCTGGTGTAAGGGTCAAGCGCGACGTCGGTCAAAATACCTAATTCAGGAAAGCGTTTTTTTAGGGCCATCACAACGCGGGGGATTAAACCGTCGATGTTGATGGCCTCGCCGCCCTGTGGTGTTTTAAGTGCTGGATCAATCACCGGAAACAACGCCATGATCGGTATGCCAAGCTTGACGCACTCTTCGGCGACCGGCAATAACGTGTCAAGCGAATAGCGAACAACCCCTGGCATCGAGGCAATCGCCTGCTTAACTTTTTTGCCCTCAGTCACAAAGACCGGATAAATCAGATCATCTACCGATAGTGAGTGCTCGCGTACTAGGCGGCGCGAGAACTCATCGTGACGTAAGCGACGAGGACGATTGGCCGGATAGTCGGCGAGAATGAGGTGTGGAGTTGTCATGGTACGACCTGTGGAGAGATCCAGTTTTCAATTTGCAGAGTGGCTTCTTCGAGCCCGATCCGCGCCGTGGCAGAGAATGGGACGGCATTTAAGGCCCCGATATCCTCTAGTTCTTTTTTTACTGCAAAGACAGCCTTAATACGTTGCCCATACGGAAATTTGTCGGCCTTTGTTAGCAGAGCTAAAACCGGGCGCCTAGTCGGGGCGATCCAATTTGCCAGGCGGCGATCTAGCTCAGTGACGCCGCGACGGATATCAATCAGTAAAACGATACCCGCTAAAGACTCGCGGCTTTGCAAGTAACCGCCCAAAATATCGGCCCATTCTTCGCGGGCTCGGTGAGCGACCGCTGCATAGCCATAGCCGGGTAGGTCAACCAGATAGCCCAGGCGCTCGTCAGGATCGAGCGGATCAGGCAGACCAAACATATTAATCAGGCGCGTACGGCCGGGTGTTTTGCTTGAAAACGCCAGCCGCTTTTGATTGGTCAAGACATTAATGGCTGTAGATTTGCCAGAGTTTGAGCGCCCGACAAAACAAACTTCAGGGGCGCCGGGCTCGGGCAACTGGTCGAGTCGGGCAGCAGAGGTAAAAAACGAAGCGTGTTGCAATAGGGACACTATAGGGCCTAAGAAAATCAGTTCAGACGCTATTGTATAATCGAGCGTCTAAAACAGTGGTTTTTTGTGGATTAGGTGTTTTTGTGCCCCACTCGGCGTCGAGGTCTTCAATGAAGTATTTGTTGTTAAAGGTAGCGCTAGCAAGCTGTTTGCTGCTCGGCGTATCTGCCATGTCCCCAAGTATTGCGGCGGGTCCTGCTGCAGGTCCAGCCAAGCCGGATACCGCAAAGGGTGCCACGCTCTATGAACAGGGCGATGCTGCGCGAGGCGTCGTGGCTTGCGTGTCGTGTCATGGTGCCGCGGGTAATAGCACCGTTCCTGTCAACCCAAATATAGCCGCGCAGTCACACGAGTACATTTACAAACAACTCGTCGAGTTTCGTCCTAAAGCAGGCACGACTGAAGCCTTGCGCAAAGGCGTCGATGGCGCCCCTTCGGTCATGAGCGCGATGGCTGCGCCGCTGACCGACGCCGACATGCATAACCTTGCGGTGTATCTCACACAACAAAAGCTAACAGAACCTGCCACGGCAACCAACCCAAAGTTGCTCGAGCGCGGTCAGCAAATCTGGCGCGGTGGGATTCCTGATCGTAATGTGCCAGCTTGCGCAGGCTGCCACTCACCGAACGGGGCCGGAATTCCTGGTCAATATCCACGCCTGAGCGGCCAATACCCTAGTTACATCGAAGAGCAGCTCAAGTTGTTTCGCGCCGGACACCGTGCAAATAACCCGATGATGAACCAAATTGCCGATCGCATGTCTGACTCAGACATTAAGGCCGTCTCTGACTACGCAGCAGGTTTGCGTTAGGCATCTGCGTCAATACTACGCAAGTCAGGGGGGGTCGAAAGACACCCCCTTTTTTTTAGATAAATACATCGTGCTCACACCTAGTACATTGACTCACCCCATCGCAAACGATGCCTCGCCAAGTGCGGGGTCGGGTGGGCCACGTTCGGCGTCTGCCGTGGCGAATACGCTCGAACTATTAAGTTCGATGCGCTTTTCGATTAGCTTGCTCGTATTCATTTGTTTGGCCAGCCTGATTGGCACCGTCGTCGCGCAAGGGCGCGCGGCTAACGCCTACATCGATCAATTTGGCCCCTTTTGGTTTGACGTGCTCGATAAGTTTTCGCTTTGGCATATCTACAATAGCTGGTGGTTTTTGGTCACGATGGCGTTCTTGGTGTTGTCGACGAGCTTATGCCTGATCCGTAACGCACCAAAAATGCTTAAAGACGCGCGATCCTTTCGCGAGCACATACGAGCCTCAAGCCTGCGGTCGTTTCATCACAAAATTGAAGTCGATACCACCCGTCAACCCGCGCAGGCGGGTGCCTCGGTTCAGGCGTGGCTGCAGCAGCAGGGCTACGCGGTGCGTCAGCGCATGGATGGTGACTCGCTGTTATTAGCGGCCAAGCGCGGCAGTGGCAATCGTCTGGGCTATATCTTTGCGCACGCTGCGATCGTGATTATCTGCGTGGGTGGTTTGCTGGATAGCGAATTACCCATCCGCCTGCAAGTTTGGCTGTTTGGTAAAACGCCCATCGTCGAAAACATGATGATCGTAGATGTACCCGCGCGTGGTCGCCTATCCGTCGACAACCCAAGCTTTCGTGCCAACGTGCTGATACCAGAAGGCAGCAAGCGGAGCTCGGCAATTATTACAGTAGATGATGGCGCTTTGGTGCAGCCCTTACCCTTTACGCTTACTTTAAAAAAGTTTGTTGTGGATTATTACTCGACGGGCATGCCAAGTCGTTTTATGAGTCAGGTTGAAGTCACTGATCCCGTTACCGGTAAAACATTCGAAGCTGATATCGAAGTCAACGAGCCTTTGCATTTCAAAGGCGTTACAGTCTATCAATCAAGCTTTGATGACGGCGGCAGCGAGGTTGAGCTAATCGGCTATCCCCTCTCTGGCACCGGCACAGACACCTTCGCTTTAAAAGCCCTGGTGGGGCAAGCGAGCGACATCGCGTTGGGCGGTTCAGGCCAAACACTTAAAGCCGAAATCACCAAGCTGCGCACGATTAATGTCGAAGATCTGAGCGCGGGTGAGCCGTCGACGCCTAAAGAGTTTGGCGAACACGTCGCCTCCGTCACCGGTAGCGCCGCGGGCAAGAAAAATAAAAACCTGCGCAACATTGGCCCAAGCGTTGAATACCGCTTGATCGACGCAAGCGGCCAGGCCATGACGTTTCACCAATACATGCTGCCAGCCGAGCTCGACGGTTCGCGCGTATTGTTAGCCGGTGTTCAAGAGCCAGGCCGCCCCGGCTTTAAGTACTTACGCATGCCGGTTGATGACTACGATACGGCGGGTGAGTTCATGCGCGTGCGCGCAGCGCTGGCCAGCCCTGAAGACAGGGCCGAGGCGGTGAAGCGCTTTGCTCGAACTTATCAGGGTAGCGCCACCGACCAACAGGCCCTGCAGACCTCTGCTCAGCGTGCGCTCGACACCTTTGCCACCGGTGGCTTGCAAGCGATTTCTCGTTTTCTTGAGACCAATGTCCCGCCTGCCGAGCAGCAGCGTGCCGCCGATATCGTCATCCGTTTGCTCGGGTCAGCCATTCATGAATTAAGAGGCCTCGTGCGCGAACGAGCGGGCCACTCAGCGTTAGGTACTTCAACGCAGCAATTAGAATTATCTGCTAACTGGTCCAGATTGGCGGTGGCGGCACTATCGGATTTGACCCTGTACCCCGCCCCGTTAATGTTGACCCTAAAATCCTTTAACCATGTGCAGGCCAGTGTTTTTCAAGTGAGTCGTACCCCAGGGAAATTCATTGTTTATCTCGGGTGTTTGTTGTTAGTGTTGGGTGTTTTTACAATGTTCTACGTACGTGATCGACGCATCTGGGTGTGGTTGCGCCCAGCAGAACAGGCAAACGGCACCCGTGTATTAGCTGCGATGACATCGCAAAAGCGTACACTCGATTTCAACAGGGAGTTTGATCGCTTCAAGGCTGCACTGAATAAGCTCAGTCAAGTCCGTTAAGTCGTAGCGCCATCATCAAGCAAGGTGCGCTAGGGTTGACTCGACTGCGCTAAACGAAGTTTGATCGCCTCAAGGCTGCGCAAAATAAGCTCAGTTAAGTTCGTGAAAGCGAGCCACACGAATGAGGGTGTGACCACGTTAGTTTTAGCGGTCTTTAGAGTAGGTTTTACCGAAGTTGGTATCTTTTTAATTCATCGAGAACTTTGTCATGACGAATTCAATTGCTGCGTCACGAAACGACTGGGACGATCTTTCTGAGTCAGGCGATGCGCGCGAGCAGCGTGGTCGGCCAAACTGGACTGACATTTTATTTTTTCTGCTCTTGGCAGTTGGCGCCGGCTATGCGCTTAAGACGTTTAGCAACTCAATGGATTACTACGAGCAAACCATCTTGGTACTGGCCGTGCCGGCCTTTGCTTGGCTGGGTTGGCTGTGGCGCCCCTTACGCACCTTGATACTCACAACGGCACTGGCTGCTGGCTTGGCAATATGGCTCTACCAGGGCGATATTGCCCGCGCCGAGCAGACCTTCTTTTTAAAGTATTTGTTTTCGTCCCAGTCCGCAATCTTGTGGATGTGTGCCCTATTCGTGTTGGCGACCGCCTGTTATTGGTTAGGCTTTTTGAGCCCGACGTCGGCTTGGCTCGGGACTGCGTTGACCTGGGCGGCTGTATTCGCAGGCACAACAGGCATGTTGGTGCGTTGGCGCGAAAGTCATTTGCTTGGACCTGATATTGGCCATATCCCCGTCAGCAATCTTTACGAAGTATTTGTTTTATTTGCCTTGGTCACCGCGTTGTTTTATTTGTACTACGAACGTCGCTACGCCACCCGCGCACTGGGCGGCTTTGTTTTGCTGGTGATTACCTCGGCAGTAGTATTTTTGTTGTGGTACTCATTTACGCGTGACGCCGCGCAAATTCAGCCCTTGGTGCCCGCACTTAAAAGCTGGTGGATGAAAATTCACGTACCGGCCAACTTTATTGGCTATGGCACTTTTTCGATTGCCGCGATGGTGGCGTTTGCTTACTTGGTCAAACAACACAGCCAGACGAAGTCGTGGCTGAAACTCGCTCCGCTGTTTGTGTTGGGTGTGCTGCTGGCCGGTGAGCCGATGATTTTTGGCAGCCAACAGGTGTCAACGACCTGGATGTTGTACCTGGGCATCGGCGCTTTGATTGTCGGTACGATTTTGTTATTTCGAAAACCGATTGGTGAGCGCCTGCCCTCGTTTGAGGTGCTCGATGACATCATGTATCGCGCCATTGCCATTGGCTTTGCTTTTTTTACGGTAGCGACTATTTTGGGGGCCTTGTGGGCGGCAGATGCCTGGGGCGCCTATTGGCAATGGGATCCCAAAGAAACTTGGGCGCTCATTGTGTGGCTGAATTACGCCGCCTGGCTGCATCTACGCTTGATGAAGGGCTTGCGAGGCACTATGGCGGCCTATTGGGCGTTAGTCGGCTTGCTGGTGACAGGCTTCGCCTTTTTGGGGGTTAATATGTTCTTGTCGGGGCTCCACTCTTACGGTGCGCTGTAAATCAAATAAACCGCCTCAGGCGACATAACCGTAGCACCCTCATCGTGACCCCTGCCAGACCCTGGGTTGTACTCGTTGCAACCTTAACCGTTCAATCGCTTGTCGCGATGGCCTTGTTGAATCTGCCGGTCGTAGCGCCCGAGGTGGCTAAGGCGATCGGTGTATCGACAAACTACCTGGGCGCTTACGTAGCGCTCGTGTATTTTGCGGCAATGGTGGCCACCTTGCTAGGGGGCGCGGCAGTCAAGCGCTGGGGCGCGATCCGTTTGAGTCAAGCCGGGCTGCTCTCGGCTGCGATCGGTTTGTTTTTGTGTGCGATCCCGCATCCGTTTGCTATCGCGATTGGCGCCCTGTTTATTGGTGCTGGCTACGGACCGATTACTCCTGCCAGTTCGCACCTGTTAATCAAAACCACCCCACCCGAAAAATTGTCGTTTGTGTTTTCAGTGAAGCAGACGGGTGTGCCGCTCGGAGGCATGATCGCAGGCGCCCTTGTGCCGTCTCTTGATATTGCAATCGGCTGGCAATTGGCATTTGTGTCGTCGGGTGCTGCATGTTTGCTGTGTGCCTGGGCCGTTCAGCCACTGCGAGCTGGGCTGGATGATGATCGCGACCCAACCGTTCAGCCATCGTTGGCTGCAAGCGTTGTGCAGCCCTTGCGTTTGATTTTTGAACACCCGGGCCTGCGTGCGCTTTCAATGACTTCGTTTTTGTTTGCGGTTTGTCAGATGTCTTTGATGGCGTACCTTGTGACGTTTTTATTTGAGGATCTTGGCTGGTCACTGGTGGCGGCGGGGGTTGCGCTGACTGTGGCGCAAGCCGGGGGCGTAATTGGGCGGATTTTGTGGGGCTATGTCGCTGATCGCTGGTTGACTCCTACGGTCATGCTGATCGTGATTGCATTGTTGCTCACGCTAGGCGCTGTCGGTACCGCCTTGCTACGTCCAGACTCCTCGCCGTGGATTTTGTTTCCGGTATTGGTTATTTTTGGTGCCTCAGCGATTGGCTGGAATGGCGTATTTCTGGCACAGATCGCGCGCCTGGCACCTGCGGGTCAGGCCAGTGTCGCAACCGGCGGCACCCTGTGCATTACTTTTTTCGGCGTCGTCTTAGGACCCCCACTCTTTGGCGTCTTGGCGGGGGTGTTTAACAGTTACGGGGCAAGCTACGGTGTCCTTGGCCTCTTTGGGTTGGTCATCACGATACTGTTAGTACGACTGCGCAGCACGTCGCGCGCGACGTCCCCTCAATCCTAATGTTGCCTTACCTTCAAATTGATCAGTCGCCTTATGAGCGCGCTTAACAACCCGCCGCCACTAGAAGTCGTTCGACAAGCGCAATGGCTTAAAGGTTGCGCAATTTTTTTATGTTCGGTGGTGGCTTTTGCCTGTCTAGATGCCTTCGCAAAAGATCTGGTTGGGCGCTATTCGGCGCCTTTAGTCAATACTGCACGCTACAGCGTCATTATTGTTTTGGCTTGGTGCATTATGTGGGTCAGGCGCGTACCGGTTCGCGTTGAGCCGGCCGAGCGCAAGCTACTCATTTACCGTGGTGCGATGCTTGGCTGCGTCAGCATCTGTTTTATGGTGGCACTGCCCTATCTGCCTTTAGCTGAAGCCACCGCACTGTATTTTGTATCGCCTTTAATTGTCGTGTTGCTTGCCCCGATGGTGTTGCGCGAAAGCGTGAGTTTTAAACAATATGTGGCGGTCGCGCTCGGAATGGGCGGGATGCTATTGATTGTGAATCCCTTAGGCAATGCCTCAAACGCCCAAAGTACTGACACAGGGGTATCGTTGTTTGGCACCCTGTTAATGCTGGGGGCCGCAACGGGTTATGCGATGGTGCAACTGTTAACACGCAAGCTGGCGCATCGCGTGCAAAGCGAACAAATATTTGCCTATTCAGCGCTGATCTGCTGGTTGCTGAGTGTTGTCGCTTTGATTGTTTGGTGGCCGACTAAATGGCCAGACGTTCGAGACACCATTGAAATGATTTTGATGGGCTTGAGTGGTGGGGCCGGGCAATTTTTATTGATTTATGCGTTTAAGACTGTCCCAGCTTCGACACTTGCGCCTCTCAATTATTTTCAACTGGTGCTTGCTGTGATTTTTGGCGAGTTGTTTTTTGCTCAGATGCCTTCGTTACTATCTTTAACGGGCATTGCTTTGATTGTGGTTGCAGGTTTGTCGTTGACGGTTCCGATGTTGTTGGCATATTTTCGTGAAAAGCATGCGTAAGCGACGGTGGAGTTTTTACCGCTGGCGTCACACCTTTGTGGATTCTTTTTGAGAGCTCATTATGAAAACGTATTTTCATCTAAAACAAAAGCTGCATCATCCACGCACTTACCTGTCGCGTGGCCAAATGCGAACCCCCCAAGAGATTCCAGAGCGTGTCGTGCAGATTTTGAAAGGCATCGCCCAGTTAGGATTGACGGTTACCGAGCCGGCAGACCACGGTATGCAGCCTCTGCTGGACATCCACGACGCTGGATATTTACAGTACCTTGAAACTGCACACGCCACCTGGAAGCAAACCGGTCCTGACTGGGGCGACGAAGTTATCTCAAATATTTTTGTGCGTACGCCTAACGCCTTGCGCGGGATTTTGGCGCAGACAGCGCGCTATCTGGCAGATGGCAGTTGCCCGGTAGGCCCTGATACCTGGACTTCTTCTTATTGGGCCGCGCAAGCAGCCGTATCCGCAGCAAAGGCGGTCTTGGCCGGCGACCAACAGGCCTATGCGTTATGTCGCCCGCCCGGGCACCACACGCGCAAAGACGCTGCAGGTGGTTTTTGCTACATCAACAATGCGGCGATTGCTGCGCAGGTGCTGCGTGCAAAGCATCAGCGCGTGGTGATCTTGGATACCGACGTGCATCACGGGCAAGGTGTTCAAGAAATTTTTTACGAGCGAGATGATGTGTTTTATATCTCAGTGCACGGCGACCCAATGAATTTTTATCCCGCAACCGCAGGTTTTGATGACGAAGGCGGTGCGCAACAAGGTCAAGGCTACAACTTGAATCTGCCCATGCCGCATGGCTCAAGCGAAGCGGTATTTTTTAAGCAAGTTGAAAAAGCCTTGATCGCGTTGCACGCTTTCAAGCCCGACGCGCTAGTGTTGGCCTTGGGCTTTGACGTGTACAAAGATGATCCGCAGTCTAAGGTCGCCGTCACGACTGAAGGCTTTGGGCGACTTGGCCAAATGATTGCGGGGCTGAAGTTACCGACCGTGGTCGTGCAAGAGGGTGGCTATCACCTTGAGACGCTCGCAGTGAACACTGAAAGCTTCTTTAAGGGATTGCTAGAGCGCTAAGACAAATTAATCCGGCAAGCAGCTTTCGCCACGAATCAAATCGGCAAAGGTTTCGCGCTGGCGGATCACATGAAATTGCTCACCGTCGACCATGATCTCGGCGGGGCGTGGTCGGCTGTTGTAGTTGCAAGCCATGACAAAGCCATAAGCGCCGGCGGATTCAATCGCTAGTAAATCACCTTCGGCTAAGGCAAGATGCCGGCCACGTGCCAACCAATCGGCGCTTTCGCATACGGGGCCAACTACATCATAGAGTGTTGCCTCGGTTGCGCGCGGAGCAACAGGTAGAACGCCATGCCAGGCTTCGTAAAGTGCCGGGCGCATCAGGTCGTTCATGGCCGCATCGACAATTGCAAAATTTCGGGCCTCGGTATGCTTCAGGTATTGCACAGTGGTCAGCAAAACGCCTGCGTTGCCGACGAGCGAACGACCCGGCTCAAGTACCAATTGCAAATGTCCATAACCACGCGTTTGCAGTTGCGCAAAGACTTTATCCAATAACACTTTCGGCGCAAGCGGTGTTTCGTCGTCGTAACGAATCCCCAAACCGCCCCCCAGATCCAAGTGTTTAAGCGTAATGCCGGCGGTTTTGAGCTGATCAATTAGCTTCAGTAACTTGTCTAAGGCGTCTAGGTAAGGGCTTACCTCGGTGATCTGCGAGCCGATGTGGCAGTCAACCCCCACGACTGAGAGACCGGGCAAAGAAGCCGCAAGCGTGTAAGCGTTAGGCGCCTCTTCGATGGCGATACCAAATTTGTTTTCTTTTAAGCCGGTTGAAATGTAGGGGTGCGTTTTTGCGTCAACATCAGGATTGACGCGTAGCGAAACCGACGCGATTTTGCCCATGGCCACAGCAACCTCTGACAGGCGCGTCAGTTCGGGCAGCGACTCAACGTTGAAACATTTCACGCCCACTTCAAGTGCGGCCTGCATCTCCCAGGCTTGCTTACCTACGCCGGAGAACACCACTTTTGCAGGATCGGCTCCGGCGGCCAAGACGCGCGCAAGCTCGCCCCCAGACACGATGTCAAAGCCGCTGCCAAGACGCGCAAACTCTTTAAGAACTGCAAGATTTGAATTGGCTTTCATGCCAAAGCACACCAAGACATTGTGACCCACGCAGGCCTCTTGGTAAGAGGCCCAGGCCGCAGCTAGCGCGCCACGCGAATACACATACAACGGCGTGCCAAGCTCTTGGCCAAGCTCAGCAAGCGAGACGCCCTCAGCCTGCAGTTGGCCTGCTTGGTAGTGAAAAAAGGGTGCGCCTGTTGGCGAGGCAAGGTGAGCGGTCATGTTGTGGCTATGGGTATTCAAGGTTTGGCAAGCGATTTAGGCAACAATACAATCAAGCGTTGCGTTGCGAAAGCCGACAGGTGCGCGACGATAGGATAAATGAGGTAACAATTTTGAGCGTAGCGGTTCGCTTAATCAATGACAACAGGCGTTGGGATCAGCATTAAATCTTCGTCAAAGAATGGCACGACCATGCCTTGCTCGTCTGGAATAACCCCATACATTGAAAAAGGTGTGGTGTAAGGCTTGATTTCAGCGGGTTGCGGAGGCAAATACAGCGGGCCTTTATAGCCGCAGCCTGCGACCAACACGACAAGTGTCAGCATCGCTACAATGCGAGCACTTTGGTGACTGTCGGTTTTGCTGATCACTGCGCGCTCCGTCAAACGTGAGGATAAGGATTATGAACGATACTGAATTTCATGCTCGGGTGACCGCATTGTTAGATGCAGTTGAAGCCCAAGCCGACCACTGGTTTGATCAACTCGACCTTGACGTTGAAACCAAACGTCAGGGCAATGTACTGAATCTGATTTTTGAAAACGGCCATCAAGTTGTGATCAATAGTCAGGCACCGCTGCACGAAATGTGGCTCGCTGCCCGAAGCGGCGGCTTTCATTATCGCTTTGACGGCCAACACTGGAAAGATACCCGTGGTGGCGCCGACTTGCACGATACTTTATCTCAGGTTTGCTCAGATGCTACTGGCAAACCGTTAACCGTCGTATTTTAGTTAGCTAGCGCCGGATTGGGGCGGTTGGTGTCAATATTGTTCAAAAAGTCGCCCAATGAGTCATTTTTTTCGGTGGTGCCAAGTTTCATGATGGCTTGGCCGGGCGGAAACTCGCTGAAATACATGTTGCCGGCCTCAACCACCAAGCCTGAAGGCGGTGGTAGGCGTTTTTGTTCAGGAAACGCCTTCAGCGCATTTTCCATGTAGCCCAGCCAGACTGGCAGCGAGGCGCCACCACCGGTTTCGCGTGAGCCAAGCGATTTTGGTTGGTCATAGCCCATCCAGGCCACCCCCACCAACTGAGGCGTATAGCCCGCGAACCAGGCATCGACCGAGTCGTTGGTGGTACCTGTTTTGCCCGCTAGGTCGCCCCGCTTGAGCACTTGACGCGAACGCGCCGCAGTGCCCGAGGTGGCGACTCCGCGCAGTAAATCATCCATAACATAAGCGGTACGGGCGTCAATCGCGCGCGCCGCAGAGTCGCCGGCCACGGTTGGCCGCGCTTGCATGAGGACCTGACCATTGGCGTCCGTGACCCGGTCGATTAGAAAAGGCGTGACCCGGTAGCCACCGTTGGCAAAGACCGAGAAACCAGCGGCAAGCTGCATCGGGGTGACCGCGCCAGAGCCCAGTGCCATGGGCAGGTAAGCCGGGTGACGCGCTTTATCAAAGCCAAAGCGTGTGATGTAGTCTTGTGCGTATTTCGGCCCAATTGACTGCAGAATTCGGATTGACACCATGTTTTTAGAGCGCGCAATGGCCTCGCGCATGGTGAGCTTGTCGTCGTACTGCCCGCCGTAGTTTTTAGGTGCCCAGGCCTTAGAGCCGGTTTGCTCGGCGGTCAGCTCAAAGGGCTGATCAGAAATCACTGTACCCGGGGTTAAACCACGCTCGAGTGAGGCTGCATAAATGAAGGGTTTGAACGCTGATCCGGGCTGGCGCCAGGCTTGTGTCACCCGGTTAAAGTTGCCGTGATAGAAGTCAAAACCCCCGACCATGGCGCGGATGGCGCCATCTTGCGGAATCATCGAGACAAAGGCAGATTGCACCGTGGGCAGGTTCAGGATCTCCCAGTAGTCGGCAGTTTTGTGCAGGTAAACGACCGAGCCGCGTTGCAGGCGCAAGTCGTTAGGCGCCTTGGGATTTAACGCCCGCGCGATGACGCTGAGTGCTTTTTTATCTTTAATCGTAATGATGTCAGTTGAGCTGCGGGCGACCCTGACTTCGTCGGGCTTGACCGAGAGCACCACACCAATCAGCATTTCGGTGCGATCGGGGTGCTTGTCAAACACCCCATCTAAAAATTCATCGAGCTTTGCCGGAACATTTTCAATGCCGGCAGGCATCGTTAACTGAGCCTCAGGGCCTGGATAGGGTGCCCGGCGGGTGTAATCAAGCACACCCTCGCGCAATGACGTGTAGGCCCACTGCTGATCTTTTGATTGAATCGTGGTGTAGACATTTAAGCCGCGCGAGTACACGTTATCGGGATACACACTCATCATTAACTGCCGTGCGAGTTCGGAGACGTATTCGCCGTGTATTGAAAACCCACCGGCGGGCGTGCCTTCGGCTGATTTGATGATAACCGGCTGATCAAGCGCCTTTTTGTATTCGGCATCGGTGAGATATCCCAAGGAATGCATACGGCCCAGCACGTAACGCTGGCGCAGCACGGCGCGGGGCTTATTGGCGATCGGGTTAAAACGCGACGGCGCCTTGGGGATACCGGCGAGTAAAGCCGCATCTGCCGGCGTGATCTCAGAGATTGACTTGCCTAGATAAGTGCGGGAGGCGGCAGCAAACCCATAAGCCCGATTACCCAAATAAATTTGATTGAGATAGAGCTCAAGAATCTGGTCTTTACTAAGGTTGGCTTCAATCTTGAACGTGAGTAACAGTTCATAAAACTTGCGCGAATAGGTTTTTTCAGAGGAAAGGTAAAAATTACGGGCAACCTGCATCGTGATCGTGCTGGCGCCTTGCGATTTTTGCATTGAAATCAGGTTGGTTAGGCCGGCACGTACAACGCCCACCCAGTCGACGCCGCCGTGTTGATAAAAGCGGTCGTCTTCAGCCGACAGCACGGCCGATTTCATCACGTCAGGGATTTCGTTAAAACGCAGGACGTTGCGTCGTTCTTCGCCGAACTCGCCGATCATGACTTTGTCGGCGGTGAAGATGCGCAGTGGCACGCGCGGACGGTAGTCTGTCATGGCTGTCAGCTCAGGCACATTGGGCCAAGCAAGTGCTAAAGCCATGCTAAACAGCAGTGCGCCGCACAGGGCTAAACCTGCCGACAAAATCGTCAGTTTAAGAAAAAACCCAATGATCCAAGAGCCGCGTCGCTTAGGCTCTTTGGGTTCGTCGTGGTCGCGCTGGTCGGTGAATTTGCTCATTGATGCCCATTTTAACGGAATGCGCGTAAATCCTCATAGTTTAGGGGGGCAAGGCCGATGATTTTTGGGGGGGCACCCGAGTGAGTTTGGGGTGTACGGCGGTCAATGGGATAATCCTGTGATGAATAACGTGTTGACCCCCGAGCCGCACGACAGTGGCGACCTAAATCTTACGCAAACGGCATCCGTTGTGTCCGCGCCGCAGAGCGTCTACGCAAGCCAGATCCCGATCTTTTTGGTCGGGATGATGGGTGCTGGCAAAACGACGATTGGTAAAAGCCTCGCAAAAGCCTTGCAGCGCGAGTTTCTCGACCTTGACCACGAGCTCGAGGCACGCTGTGGTGTGCGTATTCCGACTATTTTTGAAATCGAAGGCGAAACAGGTTTTCGTAAGCGCGAGTGTCAAGTGCTAGATGATTGCACGCTGCGACCAGGCCTAGTGATGGCCACGGGGGGTGGTGCCGTACTAGCCCTAGAAAATCGCAATGCCTTACGCACTCGGGGTGTCGTGATTTATCTTAGAGCGAGCGTCGATGAACTGTATCGTCGCACCAGCCGCGATCGCAATCGACCCTTGTTGGCCACGGCAGACCCCCGCGGCACCCTGCGCAGCTTGCTTGAATTACGCGAGCCCTTGTATCGTGAGGTGGCTGATATTGTGATGGATACGGGGTCGACCTCGGTTGCGCAATTAGTGGCGCAGCTCGTCGAGCGCCTCAAACAGATGAATAAGGCGATTGACCAACACGCGCAGCGCCAGCCCGAGAATTCTTCAGAAAATATGCGGGCAGACTTTACTGCCAGTCATCCACCAGAGAACAAGCCATGCACACCGTAGATGTCGCGACCCCAGGCGGGCACTATCCGATTCGTATCGCCCCCGGGCGCCTTGAGTCCCTTGCTCAAACGATTCCGTCTGATGCGACCTCGATCGTACTGATCACCAACCCTGCCGTACAGGCGCTGATGGGTGAGCGGGTGACCCAAGTGTTGGCAACAACCGGCAAGCGCTTGATACCGGTTATTTTGCCCGATGGCGAAGCCTATAAAACCTTAGAAACGTTGAACCTGATTTTTGATGCCATGCTTGGCGCGCAACTCGATCGGCGTACGGTCATCGTTGCCTTGGGTGGCGGCGTAATTGGCGACATGGCGGGCTTTGCTGCCGCGGTCTATCAACGCGGCGTGCGCTTTGTGCAAGTGCCCACAACGCTGTTGGCTCAAGTAGATTCGTCTGTCGGTGGCAAAACCGCTGTGAATCATCCGCTCGGTAAAAATATGATCGGCGCGTTTTACCAACCGCTTGCGGTTGAGATTGATACCACGGTGCTCAATACGCTACCCGACCGCGAAATGTCTGCGGGCTTAGCTGAAGTGATTAAGTACGGTTTGATTCTTGATCCAGAATTTTTTGAGTGGTGCGAAAAAAATGTAGCAGGCTTGCGTGCGCGCGATCCCGAACTTTTAGCGCTAGCCATTCGCCGCTCGTGCGAATTTAAAGCCTGGGTTGTTTCAAAAGACGAGCGCGAAACCGGGTTGCGGGCGATCTTGAATTTGGGCCATACCTTTGGTCATGCGATTGAAGCAGGCCTGGGCTATGGCGAGTGGTTACATGGCGAAGCGGTGGGCTGCGGGCTGGTGATGGCTGCTGATTTATCAGCAGAGTTGTTTGGTTTTTCGCAGGCGGATGTGCAACGGGTGCGTGCCCTGGTGCGCGCAATTGGTTGCCCGATCCTAGGGCCACGGCTTGGCGGCGTTGACCATTGGATGCAACTGATGCGTGGCGACAAAAAAACCGAAGCCGGAGAAATCAATTTTATTTTGATGCCAAAAATTGGCGAAACGATTCGTCGCGCCGCACCCGCTGATTTAGTAGCGAAGGTGATTTTGCGCAACACCGCTTGAGTGCACACGTAAGCGGCTTGCATTGATGGCTGAGCCGTCAACATGGGACACACACGATGATTGAACTTGCTGTTTACGCGTCTAAATCTGAAGCGAGCCAGGGCCGTCGCTATCAAGAACCCGCCCCCGCTAATCGCAGCGAGTTTCAACGCGATCGCGATCGTATTGTGCACGCGGGCGCCTTTAGACGACTTGAATATAAGACACAAGTTTTTATCAACCATGAAGGCGATCTGTTTCGTACACGCCTCACCCACTCGCTTGAGGTGGCACAAATTGCGCGGGTGATTGCGCGCAGTTTGCGCTTAAGCGAAGACCTCACCGAAGCGATCGCCCTCGCCCATGATTTAGGACACACTCCGTTTGGCCACGCAGGGCAAGACGAACTCAACGCCTGCATGCGTGAGTTTGCCCCAGAGGCCGGCGGGTTTGAGCATAATTTGCAAAGCCTACGGGTGGTAGATGAGCTTGAAGAGCGCTATGCAGCCTTTAACGGCTTAAACTTATGCTTTGAAACGCGCGAAGGTATTTTGAAACATTGTTCGCTCGCGCACGCCAAGCGTTTGGGTGATGTCGGGCAACGCTTTATTGAACGTACGCAACCCTCGCTTGAAGCGCAACTGGCAAATCTGGCAGATGAAATCGCATATAACAATCATGATATAGATGATGGTTTGCGTTCGGGTTTGCTAACGCTTGAGCAATTGCAAACGGTACCGATTTTTGCTCGACATTATGCGCGGGTTACCCAGGCTTGGCCTGACTTGGTTGCGCGACGTTTAGTCGCAGAAACTATTCGCAGCATGATCAACACCTTGATTACCGATGTGACCCAGACCACTTCGGCCAAGCTGGCCCAAGCTCAGCCCGCTGACGCCCAAGTTGCACGACGCTGCGGTCCGCTGGTCGCGTTTTCAAGCAATATCAGGCACGAGGCCGATACGCTTAAAAAATTCTTGTTTGAAAACTTGTATCGCCACTACAAAGTGATGCGCATGACGAACAAGGCGCGTCGGATCGTGCGCGAATTATTTAGTGCATTTGTGCAAGAGCCGCGTTTGTTACCGCCTGATTACTGGCATGATGATAAAACGGTTCAAGCGCGTGCGATTTCGGATTACATTGCTGGTATGACCGATCGGTACGCAATCCGTGAGCACCATCGCTTATTTCGTATGGGCGATCAGTTTGATTAGTGTTCAGCCACAGCGATCAGTTTGATTTGTGTCAAGCATGGGCAATCAGTTTAATTAGTGTCAAGCAGGGCCGATCAGTTTGCGAGGTTTCAAGTTTGGGTGCGCGTCTGGATCGGTGCTAGGATTACAGAGTCGGCGCCTTCGCCGGGCTGCGTCAGTACAGAGGGGATACCGTGAAAAATATTAAACCGATCGCTCTTGATCATCGCGCGCACAAAACCTGCGCAAGTACTCGCGTACGTGTTAGCTTGGTCTCATTCGCCCTGATCGCGTTGACGGGCCTCACCGCTTGCTCACAACGTGCGGCACCGATCGGTAACGCCAGCGGTGGTTCAGCTGACAGTAGCCCGGTCGCGATGGCGATGCCGATTGCTGCGCCGGGTGATTTTTCTACGACGCCAGTCGCGGGCACCCCCTTAGTTGAAAACGCACCCGCAGCGTTTTCAAGTTCGGTGCCGCAGCCTGCAGCCGAGCAAACTGGTTCGGCTGTACTCGTCACCGGTGGCGCGGCAAACCTCGGTGAACTCAAACTTTCTCTTGTTCAAACATGCACCCCCACTCGCTCGGGCAATACCTGCACGCTCGTCTTTGTTGAGGCGCGTGCCGGGCAAGATCCTGCGGCGCTCACACGTGACTATCTCAGCCGTACAGGAGGCGAGGCGACCTCGCGTGCAACCGTCGAAAGCACCTGCTCGCCAGGCTGGGTCGCTTCAGTTGTGTCGCAACAAGGCTCGGTGCAAGGTGGTGGCACCTTGCGCGCCTACTCCGCCGTGTGTGGTCATCCTAATGCAAACAGTGCCTTGACGGCAGCCTTCAATATTTGTGACGGCCGCACCCAAGGTGGTTGCAGAAAATCTAGTCAAGTGACTGTGCTGTGGGGGCGTTGGGCAGCAGACCAACCAGGCGCTGGTAGCGGTGAACCAGGCAAACCCCTTGATGCATCGGGCTTAAGTGGTGGGCTGCGTTGCGAGTCAAAGTTGCCCTTATTTGAGTCGGCGCGCTGCGGCAGCACGGCTGCTGCGCAATTAAGATTTTTTGGTTTGCCTTAACGCAAGCAACGCTGCTAGCTCAAGCGCTCGCAGCGTTGCCTGCGCTACAACGTTATAACGCGCAACGCTATAACGCTGTAACGCTGTAGCGCTACAACGCACGAGCGCGAGGGCGCTTCAACACTGGCGCTAAGTAATGCCCAGTGTGACTGGCTTTAGCGGCGGCAATCAATTCAGGCGTGCCTTGCGCCACGATCTGGCCACCGCCATCGCCGCCTTCTGGACCCATATCAATCACCCAGTCCGCTGTTTTGATGACATCAAGATTATGCTCAATCACCACGACAGTATTACCTGCCTCGACCAGTTGATTGAGTACCTGTAGTAGTAAGGCAATATCCTGAAAATGTAGCCCGGTCGTGGGCTCATCCAAAATATAAAAGGTGCGACCAGTACTGCGCTTTGACAACTCAAGCGAGAGCTTGACGCGCTGGGCTTCACCGCCTGAAAGCGTGGTGGCACTTTGCCCCAGGCGCAAATACGACAGGCCGACATCCATCAAGGTTTGCAGCTTGCGTGCAATCGACGGTACCGCATCAAAATACACCAGCGCCTGTTCAACCGTTAACTCGAGCACCTCAGTGATGTTACGGCCGCGATAGCGAATCTCAAGCGTCTCGCGGTTGTAGCGCTTACCAACGCACACGTCGCACGGCACATACATATCAGGCAAAAAATGCATTTCAACTTTCACGACACCGTCGCCCTGACAGGCTTCACAGCGCCCGCCTTTGACGTTAAAGCTAAAGCGTCCTGGGTCATAGCCACGCGTGCGCGCTTCGGGCGTGCCAGCGAACAATTCGCGAATCGGCGTGAATAAGCCCGTGTAGGTCGCGGGATTACTGCGCGGTGTGCGGCCAATCGGGCTTTGATCGACGCTGATAATCTTGTCAAAATTTTCAAGACCGGTCAGACCTAAATAAGGTGCCGGTTCACTTTGCGCATGGTGTAACGCGCGCGACATGACTACTGCTAGCGTGTCATTAATCAGTGTGGATTTACCCGAGCCTGAAACGCCACTGACACAGACGAACTTACCCGCTGGGATGCGCAGGTCGACTGCTTTTAAATTATTGCCACTACAACCCGTGAGGCTGAGCCATGCCTGTTCTTCGCTAAGTGGCCGACGTTTGGGGACCGCAATCGCCCGTGTGCCACTCATATACTGACCGGTGATTGACGCAGAGTTTTGTTCAATTTGTGTGGGTGTGCCTTGCGCCACAATTTGCCCGCCATGCTCACCAGCGCCCGGGCCCATATCGACCACCCAGTCGGCTTGGCGGATCATATCTTCGTCGTGCTCAACCACAATCACACTGTTTCCTAAATCACGCAGATGCTGAAGCGTGGCAATTAAGCGATCGTTATCGCGTTGGTGCAGGCCGATTGAGGGCTCATCCAGCACGTACATCACACCCGTTAGGCCCGAGCCGATCTGGCTGGCCAGCCTGATGCGCTGCGCTTCACCGCCCGAAATCGTATCGGCGCTGCGATCAAGCGATAAATAATTCAAACCCACATTGTTTAAGAAACTTAAGCGCGCTTCGATCTCACGCACAATACGTTGAGCAATCTCTTGGCGCGCACCTGTCAGGCGCAAGTCTTGAAACCATTTGAGGCATTGCGACAGCGGTTGCGCTTCAACTTCATAAATCGCCAGGCCTTGTTCTTGCCATTGCAGCGCCTCGGGCGTGCCTTCTAAGGCTTTGGGTGGTGCGATGCGCTCAGAACCAATCCGCACATGACGCGCCTCGGCGCGCAGACGCGAACCCTGGCAGGCGGGGCAGGTTTGTACCGCACGGTATTTGCCCAGTTCTTCGCGTACGGCGGACGAGTCGGTTTCTTTCCAGCGGCGCTCGAGGTTGGGGATGACGCCTTCAAAGGCGTGTCGCTTGACGCTGCTACGACCTTTTTCATTCAGATAAAAAAACGGCAGCTCAACCTCGCCCGAGCCGAACAACACAATCTGGCGCAGCTGTTCAGGCAGGGTTTCCCAAGTGGTTTCGATATCAAATTCATAATGCGTGGCCAGGCTTGAGAGCATTGAAAACGTAAATGCATTACGTTTGTCCCAGCCGCGAATGGCGCCTGAGCCCAGGCTCAACTCTGGAAACGCCACTACGCGTTTGGGATCAAAAAAACCCACACTTCCCAAGCCATCACAGCTGGCACAGGCACCGACCGGATTGTTGAAACTAAATAGGCGCGGCTCTAGCTCGGGCAGGCTGTGACTACAGACTGGACAGGCATAACGACTTGAAAACAAGTGCTCTTGATTGGTGTCCATATCAAGCGCGACGACCCGACCCTGTGCCAGCGTTAATGCCGTTTCAAAGCTTTCAGCCAACCGCTGTTTACTTTCTGGTTTGATGCGCAAACGATCGATCACCACGTCGATGTCGTGTTTTTCGTTTTTATTGAGTTCGGGCATGCTGTCCAGGTCAACCATTGCGCCGTCGACCCGTACCCTGACGAAGCCTTGCGCCTGCAAGCTCGCGCACTCATCCTCAAAACTACCCTTACGGTCGCGTACCATCGGAGCCAAGATGGCTAGGCGCCGCTCGGCGGGCCAGGCCAGCACGCTATCGACCATTTGACTGACGTTTTGGGCGGCGAGCGGCAAGCCGTGTGACGGACAATACGGCGTGCCCACACGGGCAAACAGCAAGCGTAGATAGTCGTGGATTTCGGTAATGGTGCCAACCGTTGAGCGAGGGTTGTGCCCTGCAGCTTTTTGCTCAATTGAAATCGCGGGTGACAGGCCTTCGATTAAATCGACGTCAGGCTTATCCATTAACTGCAAAAACTGGCGGGCGTAGGCCGATAAGCTTTCAACGTAACGGCGCTGTCCTTCGGCGTAAAGGGTATCAAACGCAAGGGATGACTTACCCGATCCCGATAAGCCCGTCACGACCACCAGTTTGTGGCGTGGCAGGTCAAGCGACACGTTTTTGAGGTTATGGGTGCGCGCACCCCGAATACGAATTTCTTCCATGTGGCCTGTGGTGAAGATGTGTATTTCAGCAACCGCTGCGTTTACGCAGGGCAACTTGGTACTATAACGCCCTGATGCTACCGGCGTGCATGCGCTTACCACTTTGAAACTAGAGTTTGATGTCTGACACCCAGTTGTTGTCCTTAACTCCCACCGAGCGCCGCGCCAGTTTTGCGCTCGCGGGCTTGTTTGCGGCACGTATGTTGGGTTTGTTTTTGCTGTTGCCTGTGTTTGCGGTGGCCGCTCTGGGTGTGGTTGGTGGTGATGACCCGGCGCGGGTTGGCTTGGCCTTAGGCATGTATGGTCTGACGCAAGCCTGTATGCAAATCCCCTTTGGTTTGGCCTCTGATCGTTGGGGCCGTCGACCTGTCGTACTGGTGGGTTTGCTTTTGTTTGTCTTGGGTAGTGTGATTTGCGCGCTATCGAACGACATTTTTTGGATCACAATCGGTCGTGCGGTTCAGGGCTCGGGCGCAATCTCGGCGGCCATCACCGCCTGGTTGGCCGATGCCACCCGACCCGAGGTGCGGACCCGTGCGATGGCAATGGTGGGTGGCTCGATTGGCCTGTCTTTTGCCCTGGCCTTGGTGGCGGCTCCGTTGATTGTGGGTGCAGGCGGCTTATCCGGATTGTTCTGGAGTATTGCCCTGCTAGGTGTTGTATGTCTGGCGGTGGCCCGTTTTGTGGTGCCGGTCGTGCCCTTAGCCGCCAAGCCAGCACAGCCCGCACGGGCAATGCAAGTGTTCACTCACGTTGATTTATTACGTTTAAATTTCGGCGTGTTTTGTCTGCATTTGATACAGGTGGCGATGTTTGTAGTGGTGCCACCCTTGTTTATCAAGCTCGGTGGCTTAAGCTCGGCCGAGCTCTGGAAGGTCTACCTGCCCGTGATTTTTGGCTCGTTTATTTTTATGGTGCCAATGATATTTGTCGCTGAAAAGAAGCGGGCGCACCGCGCGATGCTGCGCTTAGCGGTCTTGGGCTTGGTGGTCGTGTTTGCCTTGTTGCCTTGGGCAAGCCAAGGTTTTTATCTGTTAGCGGCAGGGCTCACTGCATTTTTTGTGATGTTTAACGTGCTTGAAGCGCTGCAACCGTCGCTGGTGTCGCGCGTCGCACCGCCTGAGCTAAAGGGCTTAGCCCTTGGTTTTTACAATACCGCCCAAGCCGCCGGCTTGTTTTTGGGTGGCAGCTTGGGTGGCATCCTAGTTGTTTGGGGTGGTGCCGCAGCTGTATTTTGGGCTGCCTGCGCGTTATCCGCGCTTTGGCTGTTGGTGACGTGGGGCCTGCGGCCCCTAAGCCCTAAGAATTAACCGTTGCGGCAAAGCCGCCTAGCAGCGGGCCAGAATATAGCCCAAGGCCAGCAGCGGTTAATCAGCCCGAATCCCTGAAGCCTCGATTACCTTGGCCCAGCGCTCGCGATCACTGATTAAAAACGCTTTGAATTCTGCGGGCGAGTCACCAATAGGCGTGGCCCCCAATTCTTTCATGCGCTGGATGACCTCAGGTTGCTGAAGGGCTAATTTCATTGCGCGATTGAGCGTGTTCACTACTGAATCTGGCGTGCCCGCTGGGGCGAGCATGCCAACCCAAGGCGCGGTCTGTTCAAAGTCTTTGAAGCCCGACTGATCCATCGTGGGCACCCCGGGAAAATCGGGTAGCGGCTTGCTTGAGCCCACTGCCAAGACTTTTAAGCGCTTATCTGCCACTAAATTGGCGATGCCGATCATGGGATAGAACATAAACGACACGCGGCCAGCCATCACCTCGGTCAACGCAGGCGCGTTGCCCCGAAACGGCACATGCAAGGTTTTAATACCCGCAACCGTACTCATTAAGGCCCCTGCTAAGTGTGCTGAGCCACCGTTGCCGGCTGAGCCATAGCTCAGGGTGTCTGGCGCGCTTTTGCCCTTGGCGATCAACTCGGCAAGCGTGTTGTATGGGGCGTCATAGGCTGTCACGACAACTAAAGGTAAGTTCGCCACCAGAGACACGGGGGCAAAATTACCGAGAGGTTCGTATTCAGCTTTTTCTTTCAGCAACAACGGATTGACGTTATGAGAAAGGGAGGCTAGCAAAAGCGTATAACCATCAGGCTTAGCCTTGGCGACCTCGCGCGTGCCGATCAGAGAGTTCGCCCCCGTGCGGTTTTCGACCACAACCGATTGGCCGAGCGTGCCCGTCATGTGTTGCGCCAAAATACGTCCAATCACATCGGTAGGGCCACCCGCCGCAAAACCGATAATGACCTTGATCGTTTGGTTTGGATAGGCTGCAGATTGTGCTGAAGCGGGCGCTGTAAAAACGCTTAGCGCGCTGAGTAAAAGAGCAAAGCTAATTTTTTTCATTTTTCGACCG
>CAMEAW010000025.1 GCA_945911685.1 Bordetella parapertussis | reverse complement strand
AAGGCCGAACGAAGCACCGAGTGCGGGCGCTTAGCACCCTTGGCGACCATGCTGACCCAGCCATGATCACGTGAAAATGCTTGAACAATTAAAGAGGTTTCTCGCCAGGCCGTTGCATGCAACACATAGCCTGGGGTTTCGTGTACGCGGGCTGCGCGTTTACTCATAGCCTAGATCGCGTAGGCTGCCCTCTTTTTCGGCCCAGCCTTTTTTGACCTTGATATACACCTCAAGGTGAATCGGTTTATCGAGCAACTTGGCGATATCTTGTCGGGCTTCTGACGCGATACGCTTCATGTGGCTTCCACCCACGCCCAGCAAAATCGGCTTGTGGCTATCGCGCTCGACGATGACACAGGCTGCGACATGCACGCCTTTGTCGGTTTCTTCCCACTGCTCGATCATCACCGTACAGCCATAGGGCAGTTCGTCACCCACTAAGCGAAAGATTTTTTCGCGGATGAGTTCAGAAGCAATAAACCGAATCGGGCGATCCGTGAGCGTATCCGCATCAAAGTAGGCTTCGTTTTCAGGCAAGCGCTTGGAGACCTCATCGAGCAACTGATCAAGCTGATGTTTTTTGGTTGAACTGACGGGCACCACCGCATCAAACTGATACAGCGCAGCGATTTTTGCAACAAAAGGGTAAAGCTCGTCGCGGTTTTTGAGCTGATCAATTTTGCTGATCACCAAAATCGTACGCGCGGGATCATGCAACAGAGATAACAACTTAGCATCGCCAGGCGACCACTTGCCCGCCTCAACCACGAAGAGTACGACATCCACACCAGCTAAGGTTTGCGTGACCACACGATTCATCATGCGGTTCATGGTGCCACCGTGGCGGGTTTGAAAACCCGGCGTATCGACAAACACAAATTGCTCGTGCTCGCGCGTGAGTACGCCTTGAATACGGTGACGCGTGGTTTGTGCCTTACGTGACACGATGGTGATTTTGCTACCAATTAAGGCGTTGGTGAGGGTAGATTTACCAACGTTAGGGCGCCCAACTACTGCGATAAAACCACAGCGATATGCTGTTTCTGTCATTTAAGCTCCTGGGCAACCGCAACCGGCAGCGTGAGTTGTGCCGTTTTGCGCGCTCGGGTTGAACGCTTTTTAGCGGGGGCTGGGCTAGCTGCCTCAGCCGCAACAAGTGCGAGCTTAGCGGCCGACTGCTCGGCGGCACGACGACTAGCACCTGCGGCCACCACCTTGATATCGAGCACCGGAACCGAGCACTCAACTTCAAACTGTTGACTATGCGCTGCGCCATGGGTGGCGACAACACTGTATACGGGTAATGCATACTGACGGCTTTGCAAAAACTCTTGCAACAAGGTTTTGGCGTCTTTACCTAAGGTTAACGGATCAACGCTTGCCAAGATCGGCACATACAAGCGCTCGATTAACTGCTGGGCCGCCACATAGCCGCCATCTAAAAACACGGCAGCCAAAATCGCCTCGAAGGTATCGGCCAAAATCGAAGGCCGCCTGAAGCCACCACTTTTGAGTTCGCCCTCGCCTAAGCGCAAGTATTTTGAGATCTCAAGCTTTTGCGCGATTTCGGCAAGCGAGGCTTGCTTGACTAAGTTTGCCCGGACACGCGAGAGGTCGCCCTCATCGAGGGTGCCGTAGTGACTAAACAAAAGTGCCGACACCGACACGCTTAATACCGAATCACCTAAAAACTCAAGCCGCTCGTTATGACGTGCGCCATGGCTGCGATGCGTCAACGCCTGCTCAAGCAAAGCAGGTTTGACGAATTGATATCCAAGCGAAGTCTCAAGCGCAGAGGGTGACATGTACAAATAAAAATTAACGGTGACTAGAACAATATGAACTTAATGAAAGCGACCGATACGGCTCAGCTGGCTAAAGTTCATCCAAATAAAAAATGCTTTACCGACAATATTGGCCTCGGGGACAAAACCCCAGTAACGACTATCCAGGCTGTTATCGCGATTGTCACCCATCATAAAGTAAACCCCCGCCGGAACGGTGCATCGAATACCATTTCTGAGGTATTCGCACTTTTCACGATACGGAAAGTTTGAAATTGGTCCTATTTCTTGCGATCTTCGCTCATCTAACAGGATTTGATGAGGTTTTTCACCAAGCTGCTCGGTAAATTGTGCGGTATAGCTCACACGATCTGGTTCAAAATATTGCCCGGCAGCTGTCCTAAGAACCTCTTTACCATTGATAAATAGCTTTTTATCCAGATAAGCCAATTGATCGCCAGGCAGACCCACCACACGCTTGATGTAATCCACTGAAGGGTCAACGGGGTAGCGAAACACCATCACGTCGCCGCGTGCAGGCTCACCCAGTGGGATGACTTTTTTATCAATGACCGGCAAGCGCAGGCCGTAGGTAAATTTATTCACCAGGATCAGATCGCCCGATTGCAAGGTCGGCAACATCGAGCCAGACGGGATACGAAACGGCTCGACAATGAACGAGCGCAGCACAAAGACAAACAAAATGACCGGAAAAAAGCTCACGCCATACTCAACCCACCAAGGCACGTGACCGACCTCGGTGCGGATCTGCTCTTCGCGGTTTTGCACCTCGGTGTGAGGCAGGCTCACCCAACTTGGGCGCGCAAGGGCTAAGGCTTGCTCGACACGGCGTTGACGCGCTGGACGCAATGAAAACTTATCAAGTGCGTAAACAACCCCAGTGACCAGCATCAACACGAAGAGTATCAGGGCAAAATTCCAGCTCATCAGCGCGGCCTTGTAAAAAGATTATTAATCATCAACTTGCAAGATTGCCAAGAACGCCTCTTGCGGGATCTCGACGCTACCAACTTGTTTCATGCGCTTTTTACCGGCTTTTTGTTTTTCAAGCAGTTTTTTCTTGCGGCTGATGTCACCGCCATAACATTTAGCCAACACGTTTTTGCGTAACGCTTTAACGTTTTCGCGGGCGATAATCTCGGCACCGATCGCAGCCTGAATCGCCACGTCATACATTTGGCGGGGGATCAGTTCACGCATGCGCGAGACGACATCGCGTGCACGATAGCGGGCATTTGAGCGGTGGCAGATATTTGACAAGGCATCGACCTTATCGGTGTTGATTAACAGATCAACCTTGACCACATCGGCGGCACGATATTCTTTAAATTCGTAATCCATCGACGCGTAACCACGCGACACTGACTTCAATTTATCAAAGAAGTCGAGCACGATTTCAGCCAAGGGCATTTCGTAATGCAAATGCACCTGGCGACCGTGGTAAGTCATATCCAATTGTTGACCACGCTTGTTATTGCACAGCGTCATCACAGGCCCCACGTACTCTTGGGGCATAAACAAGGTGATCGTGACAATCGGTTCACGAATCTCAAGATACTGCCCAACCTCGGGCATGCGCGACGGGCTTTCGATCTGGATCACACTGTTATCGCGCAGCACCACCTCGTAGACCACCGAGGGCGCGGTCGTGATGATGTCCATATCAAATTCGCGCTCAAGGCGCTCTTGCACGATCTCCATGTGCAGCAAACCCAGAAAGCCGCAGCGAAAACCAAAGCCAAGCGCCTGCGACACCTCGGGCTCGTACATCAGCGACGAATCATTGAGTTTGAGTTTTTCGAGCGAATCACGTAACTGATCGTATTCGCTACTTTCAACCGGATATAAACCAGCAAACACCTGGGGCTTAACTTCTTTAAAACCAGGTAAGGCCTCAGTGGCAGGCTTGGACAACAACGTAATCGTGTCGCCCACTTTAGCGTCGGCAAGTTCTTTAATACCCGCAATCACAAACCCTACTTCGCCGGCTGACAAATGGGGGCGAGGCTGTGACTTGGGCGTAAACACACCGGTTTGCTCGCACAGATGCACCGCACCGGTTGCCATAAAAGAAATCTTGTCTTTGGGCTTGAGCATGCCGTTGACGACACGCACCAACATCACCACGCCAACATAATTATCAAACCACGAATCGATAATTAGGGCTTGCAGGGGAGCCGTTGGATCACCCTTTGGAGCCGGAATACGTGCGACCACCGCTTCGAGGATTTCATCGATGCCCATGCCGGTTTTGGCGCTTGCCAAAATCGCCTCAGAGGCATCAAGACCAATAACTTCTTCGACTTCGGCACGGGCACTTTCAGGATCAGCTGAGGGTAAATCCATTTTGTTTAAGACCGGCACAACCTCAACACCGAGTTCGATCGCGGTATAGCAATTGGCAACGGTTTGTGCTTCGACACCTTGCGAGGCATCGACCACTAACAACGCGCCTTCGCAGGCCGACAATGAGCGACTGACTTCGTATGAAAAGTCAACGTGACCTGGGGTGTCAATCAGATTGAGATTGTAAATTTGCCCATTTGCCGCTTTGTAATGCAGCGCGGCAGTTTGCGCTTTAATCGTAATCCCGCGCTCACGCTCGATATCCATCGAGTCAAGCACCTGTGCAGACATTTCGCGGTCGGCTAAGCCGCCGCAGCGCTGAATTAATCGGTCTGCAAGGGTGGATTTACCGTGATCAATATGGGCAATGATCGAGAAATTGCGAATATGCTGCATAAAGCCTAAAAAGTAAGATACCAAGCAAAAGGGGCGCTCTGCGCCCCTTTTGCGGCAAACCGCTATTCTAGCCTGTCTAGGGCTACTTAACCGTCAGAGAGGCCTACTTCTCGGTCCGAACGGCGACCCAGCGGGTTTGCTCACCGGTTCGAACCATCAGGCCGACAGGGCGAGACCGATCCAAGCCCGCCACCACCTTGGCAAATTGAGCGGGCGTGGTGATGTCGGTGTCGTTGACTGCCAGAATAATGTCGCCTTCAGCCACCCCGGCCGTACTGGCCGGCGCCGCAACGGCGGTCACCTGAACGCCACCTTTAATCCGCAGCTTTTTCTGAACGTCTTCTTTAACAGGGGTGACTTCCATGCCAAGCACCGTGGTGACAGGCTCTGCGGCCTTAGGCGTTGCCGGTGTGGCCGCTGCAGTTTTGTCAGCCTTTAGCTCGGCCACTGTCACTTTAAGAGTCAGCGGCTTGCCTTTACGCCAAACTTCGAGGGTTGAGGTCGTACCTGGCTTGGTTTCGCCCACTAAGCGAGGCAAATCAGACCAGCGCCCAATCGGTTTGTCACCAAACTTGGTGATCACATCGCCAGGCAAGACGCCTGCCTTGTCGGCCGGGGCATCGGGCTCAACACCCCCAACCAAGGCACCTTCAGCCTTGGGCAAGCCAATGGCCTGCGCCACATCTTTACTGACCTCGCCGATTTGTACGCCGATCCGACTACGTGTGACCGACCCCGTTGCACGCAATTGATCTACTACGGCCATCGCTTCTTCGATCGGAATTGCTAAGGAAATCCCCATGAAACCACCACTGCGAGAGACGATCTGGGCGTTGATACCGACCACTTCACCCTTCAGGTTGAGCAAAGGGCCGCCCGAGTTACCAGGATTGACCGCAACGTCTGTTTGGATAAACGGCAGATAGTCGCCGGTTTCACGGCCGAGTGCGCTCACGATGCCTGAAGTCACGGTCGACTCAAGACCAAAAGGTGACCCAATCGCCATCACCCATTGCCCTTTTTTAAGCAATTTGGCGCTACCAATCGGCAAAAAGGCCAAGCCTTTCGCTTCGATTTTAAGCAGTGCGACATCCGTACGCTTGTCGCTGCCAATCACTTTCGCTTTGAATTCGCGCGCATCGGTCAGCGTGACAAAAATATCAGTCGCATCCTCGACCACATGGTGATTGGTTAACAGATAGCCGTCTTCTGAGATGAAGAACCCAGAGCCCACGCCGCGCGGCACTGAACGCTCTTCAGGCTCGGTACGCGGTTTGCCGCGTGGATTTTGCGGCGGGCCTCCGCGCGGACCACCTGGCGGCTGAAAGTCAGGACCAAAAAAATGGCGGAACATTTCGTAGGGGTCTTGCCCTTGGCCACCAGAACGTGCGGCAACTTTTGCCGTTGTGCGGATGTTAACGACTGCGGGTTCAGACTTTTCAACGATCGTGGTGAAATCAGGCAAACCTGCAGCTTGTGCTTGCACATTAAGGTGCTGCATACCACCTGCAATCAGTATCACGGCCATCAAAAGCGCAAAGACAGCGCGACGCGCACGACTCATAGACGGATACGCAGAAAAATGAAATTGTTCTTGCATCATGGACTCCAGTAAAACATTCTAAGAAGGCTTGCTAGCGCGAGCCCGCTGGTGGAACGTATTGAATCGACTGCGCTAACAGTTCAAGGGTGGCAGCCGGCACTTCACCCAAAACAGTCAACCAGAAATTTGCAATACGGATCCCAAAGATATTGACAGAACCGCTACGTGTAGCGCCCTGGGATAGATACTCAGACCGCTCTGCGCGATAAGGTTCAATAAAAATTGAAATTGTTGCTAAACCATCAGACAACACCAATTGATTGACCGTGCGTTGCTCAGCAAACACGCGCGCCAACTGTGAGGTGGGCAAGTAACCGGGCGGCGCGGGCACACGCCAACCCAGTGCGCCTAAATCAATCACCTGTTGCTTGGTGTGCTGTATTGACCAGTCTGTGATCGGCCAAGCCGGCTGCAGCGCCTGCTCATTGATCACGTGCCCAATCGCCACTTGCGCGAAGGCAACCTGCTCGAGCACAGCGCCCTCGCCCGTTAATGTTTGTGCTTTGAGTAGCAAATTTGATGTGCTATCCGCACACAAGCGATAACCATAACGGTGCGCGTCGCGCGGCACAATTTCAATCACGCGGCAGGCACGCCCGGCTACGCGATAGAGCTCGGGTGCTGTGCGCAACTGATAGTGCGCCTCAAGCAAGCTTGGATCTGACAACAGCAAACCCGGAAATCGATCACCACGTTGTTGCTCGCGCAAAATTATTTTTTGCTCAGGCAATAAACTCTGCACCTCATCGTTTATCCGTAGATATTCACGTGGTGGCCCATCAAGTACTTCAATGCGTTCTTTTTCGTTTTGGCCATCAAACACGTGAACCATGCGCGAAGACTCGATCGCCTCGCCTTGCTGAAACGTAAAGACACCCTCGTAATTCAGGTGTCGCGCTGCTTGCTGTATTTGCCGCAATAATGTGGCTTCTGGTGAGACCGCTGCCAAACTCAGTGTCGCGGGGACAGTCGAACCCGCTGACGTCACGGTAGCTGAACCCGATGCTGAACCCGATGACGCAACCGCTGTTGTACTCTCAACAGAACGCGGTGCCGCAGAAGCCGTGGGCACAGACACCAGCGCGCCTTGGCCGAACGCCTGTATGGGCAGCCCGATACAAAATCCCGTGCAAACTAATCGCAACAGGCTGCGCGAAGCCACAGTTGCTGCTCGCTTAAACCAGGCGGCGTTGCGCCCCCGCCGTCCTTGCCTGCTACCCATTAGCGCGCAGCACCAAATGATGCCGGTCGGACATTTGATGGACCAGACATTTGGCGATGCGCCGTGACATAGTCACGCACAGCCGAGGCCTCAAGATTGGTCACCACCGGGCTTTGCAAAGTGGTGTTGGCCGTTTGTGCCGAGGGCGCCGACAATTCGGGTACAAACAAAGGTTTAGAGACCCACACCACTGAGGCCACCGCAGCGGCCATCGCGACACTTGGCCACACCACGCGGCGTAAGAGTTTTGAAAAGGGTGTGAGTTTGGGTGCCGGCGCAAGAGGTGACCGCTCTGCGGCTCGCAATGCCGTTACTGTTTGAGTAGCGTCTGTTTCAAGCGTGTCAGACGCGGCGGCGCCTTTTTCTGCCAATGGCGTACGCTCGCCGACAGCTGACGCGAAAGCAGGCGGTTGCAGCGCAGGCTCGGCGGCAAGGGCTTGCGCCACGCGCTGCGACAAACTCGCTTGCGTCGACAGCGCCAAGTCGGGGGTGCGTAACGTATCACCAATCAGGTGATACACCTGCCAGGTGGCGTGTCCTGAAGCCGTGAATAACTCTGAAGGCAAACTGGTTTGCGTATCGCCATCCATCCACGCAGAGATCGTCACCGACACATCGGTTGAGGCCAAAGTGGTCTGTTCGCTTGCAGCGGCGTCGTTTAAAAGGCCGTTGCTCGCCTGCGGGTTTGTAGACTGCTGTTTCATAGCGTTATCCTTACCAGCGCCGATCGCCGGTGTCACCCAGCAAAGGACGCAAACGTAGCGCAATCGCCTCGCGAGCCCGGAAAATCCGAGACCGAACCGTGCCGATCGGGCAATTCATACTTTCAGCAATATCTTCGTAAGTCATACCGTCAATTTCACGCATCACAATGGCATTACGTAATTCTTCGGGCAAATCGTTAATCGCTTTATTGACTGTTTCTGCGATTTGGCGGCTCGCCATTTCTGATTCGGGGTTGCTTCCATCGGTTAGTACGTCAGATTCGCTAAAAGTTTCACCTTCTTCATTTTCAAACCCAGAAGGCGTGCTTGGGGCGCGCTTATTTGCGGCCAGCCAGTTGCGTGCGGTGTTAATCGCGATGCGATAGAGCCAGGTGTAAAAGGCGCTATCGCCCCTGAATTGCGGTAAAGCGCGGTAGGCCTTAATAAAGGCTTCTTGAGCGACATCTTCGATTTCAGACGGGTTGCGAATCATGCGAGACAGTAAACGCATGATTTTTCGCTGGTATTTGGTCACCAACAGGTCAAAAGCCTGTTTGTCACCGGCCTGCACCCGCGAGACTAACTCTGCATCGACATCGCGTTCACTCAAGCGGTTTCCCCTTTGGATAACGGCGTGCAGTGCGCCTCGTCCCAGGCCGCCCAAATATTCAGGCGGCGGAAAGTTTGAGCAGACAACTGACTGCGCCAAAGCGTCACGGTGACGGCTTCGGGCTTGTTATGGGGGTGATTATGCAAATTCAAACGTAAGGTCAATCCAAAAATATGCTTCCAGTGCTGTTGCAAAGTAACAGGTGTCAAAGTCGTCTGACCGGTATTTTTAGAAAAAGTGCCTAAAAAACTGCTGGGCACCGTCGCAAAATGGTCTTGCGGCTCTTGAAAACACAAGCAGTGATCTTCTAACCACGCATGTGTACGTTGTTCGAAGATATAGTACGCAAGTATGGTCAGCGCAGCCCCAAGCCCGACCGCCCAGCCCGGAAGACCCTGCCAGGCAGCACTCAGTGCCACGGCCGCCCAGGCAAAGCCCAAGGCAAGCCAGCCCAGCGCAACCGCCCAGCGGGGCTGAGTCAGTTGCAACTGCAGGGGTAACTCGGGCAGGGGTACCGTTTGGTGCTCTGGCAAGGCACGGCGAAACACTAGATTCGACGCACTGCCATTGAGCCGTTGGTGCCACCAAAACCAAAAGAATTGGATAGCGCCACATCGATTTTGAGATCGCGTGCCGCATTGGCGCAGTAATCAAGGTCGCACTCTGGATCTTGATTAAAGATATTGATAGTGGGTGGAGAAATCTGGTGATGTACCGCCAAGGTCGTAAAGACGGCTTCAATCCCGCCCGCCGCCCCCAGCAAATGCCCGGTCATCGACTTTGTTGAGTTCACTACCAACTTTTTGGCATGATCACCGAACGCAAGCTTCAAGGCTTCGGTCTCGTTTTTGTCACCCAAAGGTGTCGAGGTACCATGGGCGTTGACATACTGGATTTGATCAGCACTGATGCCACCATTACGCAAGGCATTGATAATGCCGCGACGTGGGCCATCACGATCGGGTGCTGTGATGTGGTGTGCATCTGAACTCATACCAAAGCCCGCGAACTCGCCGTAAATGCGCGCGCCGCGTTTTTTGGCATGCTCGTACTCTTCAAGCACCAACACGCCGGCACCCTCTCCGAGTACAAAGCCATCACGATCGCGATCCCAAGGACGCGAAGCAGTGGTGGGGTCGTCGTTGCGTTGTGAGAGTGCGCGCATTGCCGCAAAACCACCAATCCCCAGAGGCGATACAGTCGATTCAGCACCACCAGCCACCATCACATCGGCATCGCCGTACTCAATCATGCGGGCGGCGTCGCCAATAGAATGCAACCCAGTTGTGCAGGCCGACACCACGGCATAAGACGGGCCTTTAAGACCCAACATGATGGTGAGTTGCCCTGAAATCAGATTGATTAGCGACGCGGGGACAAAAAATGGCGAGATCCGGCGTGGACCGCGCTGTAAATATTCTGTTTGGGTTTCTTCGATGCGCTGCAGACCGCCAATCCCTGATCCGACGATCACGCCAACCCGCTCGGGGTCGGTTTGCGCAATATCCAGGCCAGAGTCTGTCCAGGCTTGCAAACCCGCTGCGATGCCGTAATGGATAAAGGTATCCATGGTGCGCGCTTCTTTGATCGGAATAATCGAGGTGACGTCGAAGTCTTTCACTTCGCCAGCAATGTGCGCATTAAACGCGCTAGGGTCAAACCGTGTAATACGGCCGATACCCGATCGACCGTTCACGATATTGTCCCAAGCCGTAGCAATATCATTGCCCACTGGGCTCACGATGCCAAGACCTGTTATGACGACTCGTCGCTTCACGGATCACTCCTTATATGTGATAACGGCGGCCAAGCCGTATGGCGCAGCACAACAAGGCGTCGTAAGACCCATGTCGCGTTTACACCAGACTTCTTAACCGCCTAACTGACCCTACCCTGCGCAATCTTTGTGAAAGCTCGCGCCATTCACAAAGACCGACAGCAGCCTCTTACTTAGAACGCGAATTGATGTAATCAACAGCCTGTTGCACAGTTGTGATTTTCTCAGCTTCTTCGTCGGGGATTTCGGTTTCGAACTCGTCTTCGAGTGCCATGACTAGCTCGACCATGTCGAGTGAATCGGCACCGAGGTCGTCAAGAAAAGAGGATGCGTTCTTGATCTCGGCTTCGTTTACGCCGAGTTGTTCAGCGACGATCTTCTTAACGCGCTGTTCGATGCTTTCCATTCATATCTCCAAAGGGGAAAAGTTCGCCGAATTATAGCGAACCGGCAGAAAAAAAACCTGTTACATGTACATGCCGCCGTTCACATGGAGCGTCGTGCCTGTAATGTAACCGGCTTGGGGAGACGCCAAGAAGGCTGCAGCATGAGCAATATCAGCTGCAGACCCAAGGCGTCCAAGGGGAATTTGGGTTAAAAGTGCCGTGGTTTGACTGTCGTCGAGGCCGCTGGTCATGTCAGTGGCGATAAAACCGGGGGCGATACAGTTGACGGTTACGCCGCGACTGCCCAACTCTCGGGCCAGCGCTCGACTCATACCTGCTACACCCGCTTTGGCTGCAGCGTAATTAGCCTGCCCGGGGTTACCGCTCGAGCCCACCACCGAGGTGATATTAATAATACGACCCCAGCGTGCTTTCATCATCCCGCGCATCACGGCACGAGACAGCCGAAATACGGAGGTGAGATTGGTTTGCAACACGGCATCCCAATCGTCGTCTTTCATGCGCATTGCAAGATTATCGCGTGTAATGCCGGCATTATTGACCAGAATGTGTGGCCCACCCGACTCTTTGGCCAGTGCGTCGGTTAACGCGTCGCAGGCTGCAACGTCGGTGACGTTAAGCACCACACCGCGGCCACCATGGCCCGCCAGCACCTCTGTAATGCCGACAGCGCCCGCTTCGGTGGTGGCGGTGCCCACGACGACAGCACCGCGCGCTGCGAGCTCTAGGGCGATCGCCCTGCCAATTCCGCGCGAAGCACCTGTGACTAAGGCGACTTTATCTTTTAGATCCATGATGTTCTCCTTAGGCCGCTGTCAGCGCGTCGAGCGCGGCTTGCATTGATTCGGGATCTGTAATCGATAGCGCGACCAACTCAGGGTCAATCCGCTTGATCATGCCTGACAAGACCTTACCGGGCCCGCATTCAATAATATGGGTAATCCCCTGCGCTTTCATGGCCTGGATCACCTCAACCCAGCGAACGGCGTGCCAGGCTTGCCGCACCAGGGCATCGCGAATCGCATCGGGCGACTGCTCGATCGCTACATCGACGTTGTTTACGACGGCAATCGCAGGGGTCGACACGTTGATTTTTGCTAGAGCGCCGGCCAACACTTGAGCGGCAGGTTTAAGCAAGCTTGAATGAAACGGGGCTGAGACGGGCAAGAGCATTGCACGCTTCGCACCGGCCGCTTTTGCGGTCACAATGGCGCGTTGCACCGCGGTTGCATGGCCCGCGATCACGACCTGCGAAGGTGCATTAAAGTTGACCGCTTCGACAATTTCACCCTCTGCTGCGTCAAGGCACGCTTGTTTGACCAAGCTGTCCTCTAGGCCCAATACGGCGGCCATCGCCCCCGTCCCGACTGGTACGGCAGCCTGCATCGCATCGGCGCGTATGCGCACTAAGCGTACGGCGTCAGCCAAGCTCAAAGACCCCGCCGCTGTCAACGCAGCGTACTCACCCAGGCTATGGCCTGCCATCAGACTCGCCTTGGGGCCTCCCGCTGCGCACCAGGCCTCGTACATTGCCACTCCAGCCGTCAACATCGCAGGCTGTGTATTGGTTGTGAGACTTAACTGCTCGGCGGGGCCTTGCGCCATCAAGGCACCCAAGTCCTCACCGAGCGCGGCACTCGCCTGCGCAATCACTTGCATCGCGGCAGGATTGTCTGACCACACATCCATCATCCCAACCGACTGCGAGCCTTGACCCGGAAAAACGAAAGCAAATTTCATAGCGTTTAATTATTTAATGTTGTTAGTTCTGTGTTCTGTGTTCTGTGTTCTTTTAACTGTGTTCTTTTTACCGTGTTCTTTTAACTGTGTTCTTTTTACCGTGTTCTTATTTACTGCGTTCTTTTTACCGTGTTCTTTTTCTGTTTACCATTTACTGTTTACTGGGTTCTACATTCTGTTTACTGAATTCTCTGCACTGACTTCTGCCCTATACGTTTTTACATTTTGGCTAGAACAGAGCCCCAGGTGAAACCGCCCCCGACCCCTTGCAGTAGCACCAACTGACCGGGCTGAATACGCCCATCGCGCCGTGCAACATCAAGCGCCAAGGGGATACTTGCCGCCGACGTATTGGCATGATGATCCACTGTCACCACCACTTTTTCAAGCGGGATATCTAGCTTGCGTGCCAAAAAGGTCAAAATACGCAAATTAGCCTGGTGCGGAATCAACCAGTCAATATCTGACAACTGCAGGCCAGCCTGAGCCACCACTTCGCGCGCAGAGCGGTCAAGCACTGTGACCGCTTGTTTAAAAACTGCCTGGCCATCCATGCGCAAAAACGGATCACCCGTTACCGCGCCATAAGCCACGTTGCCGGCCGCCGACAAAATACCCATCTGGCTGCCATCAGCATGCAGTTCGGCTGACAAGATCCCAGGCTCGGGGCTAGCCTTGACAACGACGGCACCCGCACCGTCACCAAACAGCACACAGGTGCCGCGGTCGTTCCAGTCGAGGATGCTTGAAAACACTTCGGCACCGATCACTAAGGCACAGCGGGCCCTACCGGCACGAATAAAAGCCTCGGCCGTCGTCAGCGCATACACAAAGCCGCTACAAACAGCCTGTACATCAAACGCAGCTGCTCCCTTGTTACCTATGTTGGCCTGCACCAAACAGGCCGTGCTTGGAAACACAAAGTCAGGGGTCGAGGTGGCCAAAATAATCAGATCAACTTCAGCCGCTTCGATTTGGGCATCGGCAAGTGCCCGGCGCGCCGCTTCAGTGGCGAGCGTGCTCGTCTTAACACCGCGTTCAGCGAGATATCGCTGGCGGATCCCGGTGCGTTCAAATATCCATTGATCAGAGGTTTCGATCTGACGGGTAGCAAGATCTGCAGCCAAGTCGTCGTTGCTGACGCAACGTGGCGGCAAAAAGCTACCTGAGCCTACGATTTGCGCATAGGGCATTGCCTGTGTCATGCAAGGTCTCCGGTGGCGGCAGTGGTGGTAGCTGTGGCGCTGGCTGCGGAGCTAGCCTCGGTCGTGGCGAGGGATTGGGTTTGCGTCAACTGTGCAATGGCCTCGGTGGTGCGCGCTAGCAAATGATTTGCGACCGAGGCGCGGGCGCAATCTAGCGCAAAACCAAAGGCAATCGCATCGGCTGAACCATGACTTTTAATGACGACACCGCGCAGGCCAAGCAAGGCTGCACCGTTAAAGCGTCGATTATCAGCGTGCGCACGAAAGCGTCGCAGCACTGGCAAGGCAATTAGGCCAAGCGCTTTAGCCACGACATTACGTGTAAACGCTTCGCGCAACATCTGCGACATCATTCGCACAACACCTTCGGCTGTTTTGAGGGCCACGTTACCCACAAAGCCATCACACACAACAACGTCGACGGTACCTTTAAAAATATCGTCGCCCTCGACATTGCCATAAAAATTTAATGAACTGTTGCGCAGTAATTCGCCCGCCTGCTTGACGACTTCGTTACCTTTGATCGCTTCTTCGCCGATGTTGAGCAGGCCAATTGAGGGATTAGGGTTTTGCTTACCCACCTGCGCAAAGGCGGTCCCCATGATGGCGAACTGTAGCAAGTGCTGCGCCGAGCAATCGACGTTAGCACCCAGATCGAGCATGATGGTGGTGCCACCAAGTTGGTTGGGTAAGACCGACGCGATGGCTGGCCGATCGATGCCATCGAGCGTCTTCAACACATATTTTGAAATCCCCATCCAGGCGCCGGTATTACCTGCCGAGACGCAGGCATCTGCCTGATTATCTTTGACGGCTTGGGCCGCGACCCGCATGGAAGAATCTTTTTTTCGGCGCAACGCGATTTCGACCGAGTCGTCCATATGGACGACCTCTGTAGCCGCCACAACTGTCAGGCGACTGGCTGAGACGTCAGGATAATCTTTAGCGTGCTCGGCAACAGCCTGCCTGATTGGCTCAGAGAGCCCAACCAAAAGCAGATGAGTATCAGAAAAGCGTTGAGCGAAAGCGAACGCAGCAGGAATCGTGACTGGAAGACCCGAGTCACCACCCATGCAATCGATCGCGATACGAATCACGGCAGACACGTGAGGATGCAGCGGTGAGTGTGGGGACGAGTAGCCCGTTAACCCGCTTTATTCGTCAGTCTTGGTCTTGAAGATCTTGCGGCCACGATACACCCCGGTTGGGCTGATGTGGTGACGCAGATGCTGCTCGCCAGTGTTTGGCTCGACCGCTGTAGACGGATTGACCAAAAAATCGTGCGAACGGTGCATACCGCGCTTTGAGGGGGATTTTTTATTTTGCTGAACAGCCATGACAACTCCTGTGGATCGGCGAATTGTACGCCAACCATCTCAATAATAACTACTGACTTTTAATCTTCAACTGCCCCAATACCGCAAATGGCGAGGGACGCTGCACATCTTCGACAGACTCTGCAGCTTGCGCCTCAGCTTCTGCCCCACCTAAGGGCTCAGGACATGTGTCATGCCTGGGCACGTAGGGAACTTCTAAAATCATTTCATCTTCAACTAGATCCAACAAATTAAATGTCGGAGATCCCATTATCTTTTCGGGCGCATCTAAATCGGCATTCTCAAGATCACCTTGATCGAGGTCTGATTCACGCACCACTAATTCAAATACTGTTTGGCGATCAACTGGGAACAACAAATCACCCAGACATCTTTGGCACTCGAGCAACAGTAAACACTGAATTTTTACGACCAACTGCAACTTACCTACCTTACTACGCCGCCCTTGAAGCGAATACTTCACTAAGCCAGGATGTTGCGGCGGTTGCTCTAATGCGACCAACTCTGCAAAGGGCTGTTCTGGCACGTCTTCAAGCAAGCGATCTAAACGATTGACCGAAAATACACCTTCTATCAACTGGCCGCGACGCGCAAATTCGAACACGTCAACGGTTGGCGGTACTCCCAACCTGAAGCCTGGACTAAGATCTTTTGACATCCTCTTATCCTTGCCGCCTCTATGCTTTTAAAACTGAACCGCAGCGCGGTATGACTGCGCGAGCTTTTACTCTGCAACAAAAGCAGCAAAGCAAGAGATAATAGCGTGTTTACCCGCTCAACGTCAATAGACAGACCCAGAACCAACATCCTCGTGACCGCTCGCTTAATACTTGCCTCAAGCTCCAAATATCGCCAAGAACTGCTCTCTAGGCTAAAAATTCCTTTCTTTTCAGAATCGCCCGATTTAGATGAAACACCTTTGCCAGGCGAACAGCCCGAGCAACTTGCCTTGCGACTTGCAATCGCTAAGGCACAACACATTGCTCGAGCCTACCCCACCCATGTTGTGATTGGCGCCGATCAAGTCGCCTCGTTAAACGGTCAACCTTTGGGTAAACCCGGTCACGCGGCGGCGGCACATCGCCAGTTGCAGCAGCTGTCAGGCCAGACTGTCACTTTTTTTAGCGCAATGGCGGTTGTACTGGGGCCGCAGATACAAAGCGTGGTGGTGCCAACACACTGCGTCTTTCGCACGCTCTCTGACGCTGCCATTACGCGATACATCGCTATCGATCAACCGTTTGACACAGCAGGCAGTGCCAAAGCCGAGTGCCTGGGTATTGCGCTGATGCAGAGCATGAACAGCAGCGACCCGACTTCGATCATTGGGCTTCCCCTGATCGAATTGACACGGATGCTCGCCCAGGTTGGGCTTGATCCACTTTTAGACACAAACAAATGACAACAACATCGAGCTCTACTTCAGCACGTGGCACCTTGCATTTGATGCCGGTGGGTTTAGGCATTGCCCCCATCGAGCAGTGGCTGCCCGCATCGGCTCAGGCGCAAGCTGGCTTGCTCAGCTGCTACATCGCCGAAAATGCCAAAACCGCCCGGGCGTTTTTAAAGCTGTTGTCTCTGGCTCGGCCTTTACAAGAGATCACCATTCACGAGCTCAGCCCTCGCATCGATGACGAGCAACTGCAAAGCTGGCTGAAACCGCTGCGGGCTGGCCTCGATATTGGCCTTGTCTCTGAGGCGGGCTGCCCTGCAGTCGCCGACCCGGGTGCACGCGCCGTCACCATTGCGCACAACTGGGGAATCACCGTCAAGCCCTGGGTCGGGCCTTCGTCGATACTGCTGGGCCTCATGGCAAGCGGGCTTGATGGCCAGCGCTTTGTCTTTCATGGCTACGCGCCGGTCGAGGCAACGGACCGCAGTCGACAACTACAAGTGTGGGAGCAAACTTCAAGCAAACAAAAGCAAACGCAATTGCTCATCGAAACGCCCTACCGCAATCTGGCGATGTTTAATAGTTTGCTTGAACACCTCAAGGGCAACACCCGGCTGTGTGTGGCGCGCTCGCTCACCACCCAAGATGAGTGGGTGCGTACGCTCACAATCACGCAATGGAAATCCCAACCCAAACCCGTACTCGACAAACACCCGACCTTATTTTTATTTCAAGCTGCGTAGCGCGATCGCCTTTACGTGTAAATGGCTAAGAATGAATCACTAAAATTTTTTACGAGAGTTTTAATGGCTGAGATTTTTTTTCCTCGCTGCAAAGCGTTTGTAGTGACTTTAATTTTGCTGGCGTTAGCGGGCTGTGCCTCGCAAAATAGTGGCGGCGATTACAGGCTAGATGAATCGCTGAAGGCCAATGGTAAAAATAGCCGCATTGACATCATCGTGCTGCATTACACGGCTTCTACCAAGCCAAGCGCTTTGCTAACCCTCACTAACCGCGAAGTCAGTGCGCACTACGTTGTCTCTGACGACAGCAAACCAGTGGTCTATAAGCTCGTTGACGAAAATTTAAGCGCCTGGCACGCCGGCGAAAGTAGCTGGTATGGTCGTACCTTCGTGAACCCTCGCTCGATCGGTATCGAAATCGTTCATCCGGGCTGGGTGCGCAACAGTAGCGGTGACGTGGGCCCTTTATTTCCTGCCGCACAAATCGATGCGGTCATTACGCTGACGCGTGAGGTTGCCAAACGTCATGGCGTGGCGCCTGAAAATATCGTAGGCCATAGCGACGTCGCGCCGCTGCGCAAGCAAGACCCAGGGCCTGCGTTTCCCTGGAAAAAACTTGCACAAGCGGGGGTTGGTCGTTGGTTTGACGAGGCTGCCGCCACCAAATATCAAGCTGAATACGTACGCAACGGCCCACCCGACGCTGGCTGGTTTCAAAAACAGTTAAAACGCGTGGGTTACAGCGTGCCCGAATCTAATTACTTTGACGCAAACACCCTGCACACGATTGCTGCGTTTCAAATGCACTATCGACCTGAGTTGGTCAACAGCAAACCAGACGCACAAACTGCAGCCAGATTACGCGCCCTACCCACCAATGGCTCGGGGCTCTAAGGCATACCTTCTCAGGCTTGCGTGTACTCAGGCTCAGTTTGTCTGCCCCCAAAGCTCACCTGATCGGCGCGGTACGCGCCAGGACGCGGCGTTTTTGAAAACGCCACAAACGCCACCCCAGTAGTAGCGCCATAAAGGCTGCGTAAATCGTGACGGTTGAGAAATCATTTTTACCGGCCTTGTGCCAGTAATAGTGCAGCAAACCAAGCACGGCAATCGCATAAATCAAACTATGCAAATGCTGCCAGCGTCGCCCAAGCCTGCGCATCCAACCGTGGGTTGAGGTAATCGCCAACAACGACATCGTCAAAAAAGCTGCCATGCCGACCATGATGAAAGGTCGTTTCCAAACATCAGACAACATTGGCGCCCATTCAAAGCCTTGATCCCACCATGCCCAGGCGAGCGCGTGAAGACTTGCATAAAAGAAGGTAAACAACCCGCACATTCTTCGCCAACGCAGCAGAGCTGGTTGTTGGAGCCACTGCCTCAGCGGCGATACAGAGAGCGTCACGAGCAGGCACACTAAGGTCCAAGTGCCCGACGAGCGCGACAAAAACTCAACCGGATTGGCGCTCAAATCATTTTGCAGGCCTAGCCACACCCACCGCAAAAGCGGATACAAGCCCCCAATAAAGAGCAAAATTTTTGCACGATCAAGCGTGCGGACTGAGAGGGTTTTAAGCGTGCGCGTAGCCATTCGGAGATTGTACTGGCGCCGTTCGTTCGGACACAAGCGTGGTTGCAATGATTGGTCGGAGTCTTAAAAAATATTGCGTGTACTGGAAGCTTTTACTTTGGAAACCAGACGCAAAAAGAACTACCCTGCCCGACATCGCTGATTAACTCTATTTCACCACTGTGCAATGAGACGATACGCTTGACAAAGGATAAACCCAAGCCAACGCCGCGCACCTTGCTCTCTGGATCGACTCGAAAATATTCAAGAAAAATATCTTTATGAAATTGCGTTGCAACACCACAACCTTGATCAATCACTGCGACCCCGGTCATGCCAGAACGATTACGCGTTTCGACTCGCACTGTACTCGCAGCAGGAGAGTATTTACAGGCGTTATCAATCAAATTTAACAATAAAATATCCAACAACTGCTCATCAGCCAGTAAGTGCTGGGCCTCAGGTAAAAGCACTAACTCGAGGGTATGGTTGTTTTGGTAAACCCTGCATTTTTCTATTAGATTGGGCATCCAGATCGACAAATCAATAGGCTTAACGCGCACAGAGTCGGGAGCGTAACTCAGCCGATCGTGTTGCAACCACTTTTCAAAAAGAAGCGCTAGGCGATGCGTCGCACTGGAGATGGCAATAATTCGCTTTGCAATGTTATTTACGCCAACGCTATCCTCTCGCTTGAGTAGCGCAGCCTGACTTTCGATAATCCCCAAAGGGTTTCGAAACTCGTGAGAGATCATAGCGCCAAAGCGGTCATGCTGTTCCCTATGTGTTTTTTCATTTTTCAGCAAGATTTCTAGCTCATGCGTTCGTGCGCGCATAGTGCTGACCAGACTCGCCTCAATGTCTCTGCTAGATTCGAGTGACACTAAAAGCGCCTGACTCGTATCACGCAGAACTGCTTCACTCCGGTTTCTGTTGTTCTGACTCCGAACAGACAGGGCAAGCGAAAAAAACAACATTTCTAACGCTGGACCGAGCTGAGCGGCATAAAAACTGACAGACTGCATCAAAAACAAGCCAAGGTGCCTGAAGGCTAACGCAAAAACTCCCAGCAAGACCAAGGACTGCGCCAATAAAAAATAATAGCCCTCTGTGTGATCGGCGCGTATGAACTGAAAGGTGGCATACAGTATCAGGGCTGTCGAAAGCAAAATAAGTAACAATAAAATTTCAACAAGCCAACCACTCGCGGATAGAAAATACACAGCCAACACAAGTAAAAAAATTAACATCGCAACGACACCGACGAGAAGACGCATGGCAGCATCAATCTTAGGCACGAGTTGTCGCGTATTGAGAAAGACTCTACTAAACATTAAGTTCACTACTGCGCTCAGAGACAGAAACGCCATCGGGGCAGATTGCTGCCAGCGACTCCAAGGCAACCACAAAGACAGTCTTGTAAGATCATTTGCAATAAGTATTGTCAGGCAAGTGGCCGAGGCAAACCCGGTAAAGAGCAGAAAGCTCTTGTCTCTAAACTCGAAATACCTTAAGACATGATGGAGCACCAAAGCGCTCAGGCAGCTGATTGATACCACCGTCACCGACGCAGCCAGCCCATGAGTGTGCTGGATCGGATCGATCATCCGTTTATCCGCTTGGTCACTTTAAAGGTAAGCCCTGCTGAACCACCTGATCACTGAGCATCAGAGGCAGTCCACTCGCTCCTGAACCAAAAAGCAGTACTTTTGCATTGGCAGACTTCGCCATAGATTCACTTGCTTCTACGCCTCGATAGCGAAGGTAGTCTGCATTGACACCGTTAAAGGCGAGATCTAGGAAATTTTTAATCCCTCTTGCTTCGATGACTTTTCTTTCAGCCTCTTGCCTGGAAATATCTACAAGATATGCATACGCCTCAGCATTTTGAGCCTCTACCATTTTTTGGTGAATCGCATCGCGTACCGACTGCGGATAAGTTACAGAAAGAATCTCGATTGCGCTGAGTTTGACCAACCTGACGTTAATGAGCCCCGGCGGACTCAGGTCATCCAAAATCAAATCATCCGCGATGATCGTGATGTTAGTCAGCATCTCTCTTAAATCTGCTGTGAAAGCATTTTTCGAACTGTATTTAGAAACCTGATCGCGCAGAGCCGCGACGAGCTGCGGGGTGATGATTTTTTTCAAAAAATCTGGCCCTGCATAGCGATGCAATAAGGCGACTGTCTGACGGTTGATCTCATACTGAAACACAACTTTAACGTCTGCCTCCAAGAGGTCAGAGGTTAGTAAATTTAATTCTAGTTCTTGAACATTGACGCGCGTGCTGTATTGCGTCACATAATTAAGTGGCCAAATGATATGGAGACCTTCATTTAAGACTCGGTTAAGCTGAACACCTCCTGAGAGAGGGCGATACAACACGCCAACACTTCCACCAGGGACGACAATCACTATACGTTGCCATAACAGCACTATGCCGGTCAAGAGCAAAATCATCGAAACCAACAATGGTACGAGATGACGCTTGCGACGCCTGGTCATAGGCGGGTGCTTGACTTCATCAGAGGTCTTAAACGTGCTCACTGTCACACGGCCTCCTCAACCAACATTCCGTCACTGATGCTCAAGACCTTGTCGGCGGCGCTGTAGTACTGGTCATCGTGGGTGATGGCGATGACCGTCTTACCCATTGCTCGAAGACGGGGAATGATGATGTCGTAGAACTCTTTTCTGAACTGCGGATCCTGATCGGCGGCCCACTCGTCAAGAACCATAATGGGTTTTTTACAAAGTAAAGCGACAACCAAGGCCAGTCGCTTGCGCTGTCCACTCGAAAGCCTTACGGTCGAAAATTCTCCATCCCGCACTTGGACATGGGCCTCGATCTCAAATTGTTTAAGCAGTTCAGTCACTTCTTGATCGCTAATCTGATTCAGTCCGAAGGTTTTCTTAAATAAATGAAAATCACTAAATACCACGGCAAACAAGTCGCGATAGTCCGCTGTCGATGGTTGAGAAACAACCTGTTCGCCATTGACCATGATTTGACCCGACTCAGGCGTGTACAGCCCCGTCAGCAAACGAATCATAGTCGTCTTACCGGCGCCGTTGCGACCTCGAATAAAGTAGACCTTACCCGCCTCAAACTGATAGCTGATTGGCCCAAGTTTGAATTGAGTATCTGCCTTGCCATTTGTATAGTCAAAGCAGATGTCCTGAAACGTCAGTGACTTAAACTCAGAATAAATCTCATGTTGCTTGGATGCCGTTTCAGCCTCTTCATCAGACAAACGCCTTTCAAGATCTATCAATGAGCGTGCAGACAGATTTGCCTGCGTCAGCGAAGGCATTGTCTGCACTACAACAGTCAAAGAGGACACAAGAAACAGTGAGGTGGTCGTAGCCTGCAGAACTTGCTCAGAAAAATCAGGAGATAACTCTGGCACTAAATAGATCAACAGGCCCACTACAACAAACATCAACACCTGCATATAGTTAAAGAATTGCAGCACGTCACTCAGTACCTCACCCTTAAACTGCGAGCTCTCACGCGATTTTTCAATCATTTGGCGGGTGATATCTCTAGCACGGCGCGAATCCATTTTCACTTCTTGATAACCGCTCAAGAAATCATCAAATAGTGAATTGACATACTTCTCTTTCACAACGGTCTGCGCGAGTTCGCTGCTCGACGTGCGCATACCGATCAGACTAACCACAAAAAACAGCACAATCGAGGCCAGGATCATTACAAATGCGAGCCAAGAAATGAAGGCCATATAAAAGGTCAAAAACACGACCGTCGCAATCGCCTGACTCACTCCGATCAACATAAAACTGCCCTGCGACACCACGTGCGCATCTCGCGCCAGCAGCTGAAGAATTTCGCCGCGTCCGATTTCATTGACCTTGATTAATTGAGACTTGAACACCTGCCCCATGATCTTGATTTTGAATTTATGAATCAAGGCTTGGGCACCGATCACGTTCGATCTGGAGACCCTGGCTGTTCCGTACATAAAACCAAGCAGTAGCGCAGCAAATATAAAAAAGTGCCATGTGACGCTGAGATGCTCAGACACCCGTTGAGAGGAATAGTTAATGAGCGAAATCAGCGCCGTATTAGAGACGCCCGCAAATAACGACAGGATCGCTACATTCTTTAATTCTTGGTGGCTCCCCCTCGCGAGAAACTCTATCAAATCAAATTTAAGATAGCGACGCATAGATCACTCAGAAAAATAGTACGGTGATTTTCTGCAAGGTAGGGAGAGTTATTTTCTGCAGCGATACGATCAAGCAGGCTGAGCAGCACTATGATTAGACTCAGAAACCGGAACGTCGCTTACGCTCTCCTGCCCCGTCTTCTTAAACCAAGATTTTGTTTTTGCGAGCTGCTCACGATAGGTCGAGTTCACCGTCTCTGCCGTCAACCCCACGAGCGACTGACCAGACTCAAACTGTCTGATAAAGATGTGCCCCAGCACGAAGGTCGAAGCAAAGGCCAAGCCAGGTTGGATCACAAGAGACAACACCGGGCCCGCATAAGGAACGAACCGAAACAAACGCGCGCTCAGATACCCTGAGGCTAGCACCGTCAGCGTACTGCCCGCCAGACCGCCGAGCAAAGACTGTACCGTCTCTTTTTTATAAGGGATCTCGTAGACCTTGCACAGCTCGTATACCATCTTGACCTGCAGGCTACCAATTGCCGCAAGATCAAAACCAGGCACAGGTATCAACCCTGCCGTCGCAGCCCAAGTTGACCAGTTTTTAACAGTGTGCCTGGCGAGTAGATTGCGATAGCTTGTTGAACCGACTTCAACTGTTTTGTCGACAATAGGCGGCTCGACAGAAAAAGTTTTTGTTTCTTCATGCTCGAACATGTTAGTTGCCGAGACGTCTTCGGCACCAGTTGCTTTATTATTTTTACTCATGAAGCCCCCAGAGAAAGTACACAAAAAAAATTCGGTACTCGGGCATTGCCAAAAACATACCCTTCTGTTGCAATACTAACAACAAATGTTGTTTAACGCACGGTAATCTCTTACAAACTTCCGAATGAGTGTAAAAGTTCTAATAGTCGAAGATGAAACCGACCTGCGTGAAGCACTTTGCGCCATACTGAACCTTGAAGGGTTCTCTGCGCACGGGGTTGGATCCATTGCAGAGTACAGAGCATGGCGCGAGACTGGTTCATGCGACTTGCTGGTACTCGACCGAATCTTGCCAGACGGCGACGGCCTAGATCTGTTAAGAGAACACCGTCAGACTGATTCGACGCCGGCAACGATTATTACCTGCGAAGGCCAAACCTCAGACAAGATAGCAGGCATGTCTGCCGATGCAGATTATTATCTCGTCAAACCTATCGTCACCGAAGAGTTAATTGCAATCCTCAGGCGACTATCCCGCAGAATTGCCTCAAACACGCACAGCCAGCCAACCTGGGTTCTGGATACCGTCCGCTGGCAACTCAAAGCTCCTGTAGGTGCGAGCGTACAACTCACTCGCAGCGAATTAAATCTTCTTTCAAACTTTATCGGTCACTCAGGCATCACGATCAACCGTGACGCCATTATTCAAACGCTCGGATACAACCCTGAACACTATGACCTACGCAGGCTCGAGATCTTAGTCAGACGTCTGCGCAACAAGGTAGAAAAATCAGGCGTGACCGAGTTTCCTCTCTCAACGATTTACGGTGTCGGCTATGCATTTAACTTTCCGATCTGCCGCATCTAGCACCTAGCATCTAGCACCTAGCATCTGTATCTGTATCTGTATCTGACACCTGTTAATCAGGGCGGTTAACCTCGCGTCGACACTTTGATTCGTAGCGCTCGAACATGCGCCTCACAATGCCCGGTTCATTGACAGCGCTCACCCATGAACCTGCCCATGGCATTCTGATTCATTTCGACGCATTTTCAAGACTCGAGTTTTGATTGTACATATAGACATTGCCAAGTTCATCAATGACAGACATCTGGCCTTGGCCACCAAGTTCTGTCGAAAACACTCGAAATATCTTATCTGTGACGCGTTGTTCAAAACGCCAACCTTTAGGCAAATTCAGAAAACTACCCAGGTTATTTAGGTTAATCCCATATTTATCGTTTCGTAAGATCTGCGATCCGGACGTCATCGTATAGCGCACGCCATTGGGTGCAATTAATTCATAGACAGTAGATCCTTCAAACCATAACAGACTCACCGATCCAGTAGTTCTGAAGGGCAAATAAGTGTAGTTTCCTCTAATGACTTGTTGATAAACAGAAATATCCTTGAGTACATCCAAGGCATTGAATTTTGCATCGCCGGTCAATGAAAACTTCAGCTTACCAATGTTGACATAGCTGTTGTTTGCGCTGGTCATATCCATATCAGCCATCTGGAAATACGGCCCATGCACACGAAACTCCGCATCGGGGTATAGCGATAGAAGTTGAGCCCGAACCGATTCGTTTGTCACTGGTCCAAAACGCTTTTCGTCACACTGGTTCAAGTCATGTGTTGAAAAAACATGGATATTCACGGCAAACCAAGAACGGTTCACCGCAAAAATCATACAAGTTGAATTATATTTGTCGTAGCTCACACGGGTTTCAGACTCAGGCTCTTGCTTGTTTGCTGAAGACGAAGATTGTTGCAAAGGTTTAATGGGCGGCGCCACTGCAACTTGAGCCAAGCATGCACTTGAAAAAGCAGCGATCAAAACAGTCAAAATAAGTCTAAGAATCATTTTTCAAACTCACTTATTTTGCAGTTTTAGTTGGATTTGTATCGGCCGCATCAAGCACCAAGGGCAAGCCACTCGCCCCCGATCCAAACAGCAAAACCTTTGCGTTTTCGGATTTAGCCAAGGCTTCGCTCGCCTCAATACCGCGATAGCGAAGATAATCCGCAATCACACCACCGAAGGCAATATCTTGAAAGTTTTTAATGCCTTGGGCCTCAATCACTTTACGTCGAGCTTCTTGTTCAGAAATACTGATGTTGTACTTAAACGCATCGGCATTTTGCGACGCGACCATCTTTTTGCGGATCGCTTCCCTCACCTCTTCTGGGTAACTCACAGAGATAAGCTGTACAGCACTAATATTGACCAATTTGACATTTGTACGGCCAGGAGGACTCAGTTGATCAATGATCGAGTCATCTGCGACGATCGCAATGCGTTTAATCACACGCTGAATTTCATCAGTAAACACCTCTTTAGAGCTGTGCTTGGCAACCATTTCACGCACCGCAGAGATCACTTGCGGCACAATAATTTTTTTCAAAAAATCAGTGCCTGCATATTTGTGTAGCAAGGGCACCGTCAGTCGGTTGATTTCATACTGAAAAGCCACTGTGACCTGGGTTTCAAGTAAGTCGGCAGTCAACAGAGTGAGTTCAAGTTTTTCAACGTTGACCCGCGCACTGTATTGAGTGACACTGTTCCAGGGTAGATTCAGGTTCAAACCCTCTCGATAGACATGCCGCACGTCAATACCGCCGGAAAACGGTCGGTAGATCACACCGACACTACCTGCCGGAATCACCACCACAATACGGTTAAAAAGCAACACAACGCTCGTTGCTGCAACCACCGCGAGGATCATTAACCAGACAATGTGACGCCTACACCACTGCAATGTGAGTTGCCTTATTTTTTTAAGTAAACCCAATATCATGCCGGCGAACCTCTTAAACGTGCGAATCTGTAAGATATTGCAGTCGATATGACGCATTCTACAGCGTATAGTGTGTATGACTAACTGCGAACGTCAAATACCTCTTGACTTGTTTTACAACAGCCTTAGCTCACCTCATGCATGAACAAGCCTCACCGCGTTTGCCCGAGATCAACCGCACTGGGGCTCAAGAACGACTTCTCAAGCTCGAGCTCGAGCGTGAATCAGGTCGCCAAACAGCCTGCCTGCTCTTAGTACACACATCAAAGTATGCGGCGCTTTCCAGTCGACCTGAGTCAGTGTTGCATCCTGAAGAGCTGAAATACTTTCACTCCCTGAGTGCGTTGAAGCGAAAACAAGACTACCTGCTGGGTCGCTATGCGGCAAAACGCGCGCTTCTGTATCTTTCATCGACTCCCTCGGCCCCTGAGATTCATATCAGACCAGGTGTATTTCAGCAGCCAGTGGTGATCGGTCCTGCCTGCGAGGAGCTCTCGGCGTGCATCACGCATAGTGGCGCCTTTGCGGCTGCAATCGCTTTCCCAACAGGCCACCCACTGGGGATTGATATTGAATGGCACGACAATGCAGTGCTGGAAACCCTCAAACAGCACGTTGAAACCCATGAGCTACCGCCTACGGAGCTCTGTACGTCAGAAGCAGAGCGCTACATCCGCGTCTGGACAGTTAAAGAGTCACTTAGCAAAATCTTGCAGTGTGGACTCACAACGCCCTTCTCTATTTTAAAACTCCGGGCGGATCCTATCGTTGAGGGCCGAGTCTGGTCAGGTGAGTTTGAAAACTTTTCTCAATATCGATTTATTTCACTGAGTTCGCCGAAGCTGTCTTTTGCTCTGGTGCATCCAAGACGCACGACGGTTGTGCTCCCAATCGAGCAGATCATTAATTTCACGAGCTGACTTGTAGCTCGCTTTATTGAGTGAGCGTTTACAACAGCTTATAGCTCGCGCGCTCAACGATGTTTAAACAATCTGAGCGCGCTTGGCAGAAGATTCAACCAGAGTAAGCACTCAGCGCGACTAATTCGCATAGCCAGTTGAATTTATTCGACTCGCGTTGGGGTCCTAGTGATAATATCCTCGAAGAGTCACCGGGTACAGCTTTGAGCCTTTACAAGGAATTGCAACAGAATGATGAAGCTGAATTCGGTCGCCTATGTTTTCCCTGGCCAAGGATCGCAACGAGTCGGCATGGGTGAAGGATTGTTTGACCGTTACCCCGACGTTGAGGCACAAGCCAATGCGGTGCTCGGCTACTCGATTCGCGAACTCTGCCTAAAAGACCCCCTGCGTCAGCTTGGTCAGACCCAATTCACGCAACCAGCACTCTTCACGGTCAACGCCATGGCCTATCGTGACGCGGTGGCAAGCTCAGGCCAAGGAGGAGATCTGCTGGCAGGACACAGCCTCGGCGAATACAACGCCTTGTATGCGGCCGGCGTTGTTGACTTCACCACAGGTCTGAAGCTCGTACAAAAACGCGGTGAAATCATGTCGCGCATCAAAGGAGGCGGCATGGCTGCAGTCATAGGCCTTGCTGCGGATGAAGTCACTGAGGTACTTAGAAATTCAGGCGTCACGACTCTCGATGTCGCCAACGAAAACTCACCTCTCCAAACAGTAGTGTCCGGCCTGGAACAAGATGTGCGCAGTGCGGCCAAACTATTTGCCGAGATGCCTGGGTGCACGTATATCCCATTGATGGTCAGCGGCGCGTTTCACTCTCGTTATATGCAAGCTGCGCGCGATGAATTCGAAGCGTTCATGCAACAGTTCGTCTTTGCGGCACCAAAAATCCCAGTCATCTCAAACGTTCAGGCTCGGCCCTATCCGCCAGGTCAGATTCAGGCCATGCTCTCCTTGCAACTCACCCATCCCGTCAAATGGACGGAAACCATACAGGTCCTGCTGGGTGCAGGAATCAATGAATTTCGCGAAGTGGGGCCCGGAGAGGTACTGAGCAAACTAATACGTGTGATCCGCGAGCAGTCTCCCGCTATTGCAATCGACTGGCCGATCTGACAACTAAAAAATACCCACCGATAGCCGATCGAATGATATACCCAAGCGATCGACCGATAAACCTGTACAGGAAAATCATTCATGGTTGCTGATCGCGCGTCTTACTTCTTCAAAATGGTACACGCTGTTTTTTTAACAGTCTTGGTACTGAGCTCTGCTCAGGCTGCCACCACCAATCCACTACCTTCCTGGAACGCTGGCCCGAACAAACAAGCCATCATTGACTTTGTGCAGGCGGTTACCGACAAAAAATCAAAAGACTACGTCCCGCCCGAATTGCGGATTGCAAGCTTTGATATGGATGGCACGATTTTGATTGAACAACCCAGACCCGTCATCCGAGAGTTCAATCTGTTCTATCTCAAAAGACTCGCTCAAGACAATCCTAATCTGACTGTTCAACCCTTTGAAGCGGTGCGCAAAGGAGAGTTGAGCTTTCTTGATAAAAATCTTGTGCTTGAAGCCATCGAATCAGGAAAAGGTCTTTCGACCGCTCAATACTGTCAGCAGGTTCACGCCTTCGGCAAAACCGTCAAACACCCAAAATTTAATCGCGCCTACGGTGAACTCTTTTATGAGCCTATGCTTGAACTAATCAGCTACTTACGAGAAAACGGATTCAGAGTGTTGATTGTCTCTGGGTCAGAAGAGTTTTTTGTGCGCTGCATGGTTCACCCAGCTACCGGCATTCCGCTAACAGAACTTCACGGCTTAAAACGCGAACTATTATTTTCTGACAATGACTTTTTAATGGGCACACAATTTCTCTCTGACAACACGGTCGGTAGCGGCAAACCCATCACTATTCATTACGCAACAGGGGCTAAGCCTATTTTCGCCTTCGGTAATACGAGTGGCGACAACGAAATGCTGGCCTACGCACTTTCTAACAAGACTCATCGAAGCATGGCAATGTGGCTCGATCACGATGATGGCGCTCGCGAATACGTCTACGCTGGTGGAGTCGCTGATATCACGCACCTGCGCAAGGTCAGCATGAAACACGACTTTGCGAAAATATTCAAAGATGGCACACAACCAAAGTAAGTTCGTACCAAAGCAGGTCAGCGACATTACGCTGGCCTGGCTTGAGACTTGTCTGCAACGACACCGCCCCGCGCTCAAGGCAAAACTCATCGATTTTCATTCGAGGTCTAACCTCAAGCAAGGCATGACCTCAACGGTGCACATCCTTGAGCTCACCTTCGCCCAACATGCGCTCGCTCAACAAACTACGCACCCAAATCCCACCCACTTGGTTGCCAAGTTTTCTTCGAACCATCCGCAAGCTCAAGAGGCGCTAGCGGCAAATCGCGGATTTCAGAGAGAGTTCGATTTTTATCAACATTTTAGTGCTCAGTCAGGCCTGTCGATCCCTTTTTGTTACTGGGCACATTATGACCCTGTCACGAATCAGGCTGGCCTACTACTTGAATATATCGAAGGCACACGGACCACCAGTGTCTTTGACGGTCACGTTCAAGATATTCAAGCTGTACTGGATCAGCTCGCCCCTTTCCATGCGCGATGGTGGAATCAGTCTGAAAAACTTGCAGCGCTCTGCCAAGGACAGGATAGTTTCATTGTTGACCCCATCTTGGCAAAACTCGATCTCGCTCTGACCAACATTGGGCAGCACTACCGGGCTGAGATTGGCGAAACCTTGATCGCTTTACTTGAAAAATGGATAGTAAAGGCCCACCGGTTGATAGCCTATGAGCAACAAAAGCCTCAGACGCTATGTCATGGGGATTTGCATCGCGATCAAATTTTGTTTCCGAGCGCAGCCGAGGGAACAATCTGCATCATCGACTGGCAAATGGCTTCGCGTGATAGCGGCGCCTATGACCTGGCGTACCTGCTGATGACTGGATTGCGTCCTGAGCAGCGTAAAAGCTGCGAGCGGTCGATGATAGAAAATTACCACACGCAGCTACTTGCGAACGGAGTAGCAGACTACTCCCTCGAGACACTATGGGACAGTTATAGGTTCAGTATCGCAAGAATCGCCATCTACTTTCTCAGCGCCCTTGCGGCACCTGATATTGCACCTATTATGGCCTGGTGGGAGAGTGACGAAAAAAGAAAAGGCATCTCTTTTTGGGAGGCAACCTACCAAGGACTCAGCCAGGCGATCGACCAGCACGGGGTGCTTGATTATTTGAAACAGATCGATTGAACAACGCAGGGTGTTTGATTGTTTGGCGCAGATCGATTGAACTGCGC
>CAMEAW010000024.1 GCA_945911685.1 Bordetella parapertussis | reverse complement strand
GACTCCTACGCCAGATGCTGAAGAGATCAAACTGCGCTACGGCGTGGCCAAAGAGGTGCTTGCAAACCCGGACGACACCGTTGAGGTGCCTGGTTTAGGCGATCGTGCGCCACGGCTTGTGAAGCGCCAGACACTTGGCGCGATCATCGAGCCAAGAGTTGCTGAGTTGTTCGACCTTGTGCAGGGTGTGATTCGAGAATCAGGTTACGAAGACTTGTTGTCTTCGGGCGTGGTGTTGACGGGCGGCACGGCTTTATTACCCGGCATCGTTGAACTCGCCGAAGATATCTTCTTAAAGCCGGTGCGCGTCGCTGTACCCGAATACCAGGGCAGCCTTGCGGATGTCATGCGCAACCCCCGTTTTTCTACGGTGATGGGGTTGTTGAGCGAGGCGCGTATGCAGCGCTTGCGGGGTCGAAAAGTCACTCAGCAGTCTGGCAGCTTTAAGGCGGTTTTAATCCGAATGAAAGAGTGGTTTATGCATTGAATTGGCGTCATCCGGCGCCAAACAGATGGGCAGCTTATTTGAGGTTGCCGGTCTGCTAGAGAGGCGTTTCAAACTCGGTGCGGATACGATCGGCATCGCGTTTGAAACGATTTCTAAATAATGTAGTTGGGGACTTTTAGAAACGTTTTGTAGTTACGACTTGAGGGAGTCAATCATGATGTTTGAAATGTTAGATAACGCAAAAAAATCCACGGTTATTAAAGTGGTAGGTGTGGGCGGTGCGGGCGGTAATGCCGTCTCGCACATGATCCGTTCGGGTGTGCAGGGGGTCGATTTCATTTGTTGCAATACCGATGCGCAAGCGTTGGCTGCCACGAATGCGCCCGTGCAGATTCGTTTGGGTAGCTCGGGTCTTGGTGCAGGGGCTAAGCCTGATCAAGGCCGCGCGGCAGCTGAATCGGCGCGCGAAGAAATTCGCTCGGCGCTTGCGGGTGCGCATATGGTCTTCATCACTGCGGGTATGGGTGGTGGGACAGGCACTGGAGCGGGGCCAATTGTTGCTGAAGTTGCAAAGGATCTTGGCATTTTGACCGTAGGTGTGGTTACCAAGCCCTTTTCGTTCGAAGGCAATCGGCGTATGAAGATGTCTGAAGAAGGCATCGACGAACTGTCTAAGCATGTGCATTCGCTCATCGTGGTGCTCAATGAGAACCTGTATGAGTTGATGGACGAAGATGCCACTCAGGCCGATTGCTTCAAGGCTGCGGATGATGTGTTGCACAATGCCTGCGCTGGGATTGCTGAAATTATTAATGTCGAGGGCAACGTCAACGTTGACTTCCAAGACGTTAAAACCATCATGGGCGAGCAAGGCCAGGCCATGATGGGTACGGCGATTGCTAGCGGACCTGATCGCGCTAGGATTGCAGCTGAGCAAGCCGTTGCCTGCCCACTGCTTGAGGGTGTTGATTTGAACGGTGTGCGTGGTGTGTTGGTAAACATTACGGCAAGCAGCTCGCTCAAAATGAAAGAGACTCGCACAGTGATGGATCATATCCAGAGCTTTGCTTCGGCCGATGCCACCGTTATTTTTGGTACGGCATACGACGAATCGATGGGCGACAATCTGCGCGTGACGGTGGTGGCAACAGGTTTGGGTCGTGCTAAGCCTAAGTTGGTGCAGATGCCTGAGGCCGCAGCAGGTCTGCGTAACGGGACCGATGGCTTAACGATGGCGACCGGCACAGAGATGAACGCACCGAATGTCATGCGTGGTCGTGGCGGTGCAAATGCGCAGGCTCAGGTGCGTGCTCTCGAAACCTCGGGTATGGAGCATTACGACATCCCCGCGTTTTTACGCCGTCAGGCTGATTAAGTCAGGATTAAAGCGAATTAAAGACAGCATTTAAATAGCTTGATTTAGTTCGTTTGCATCGCTCCCTCTGCCAGTTGCCCCGTTGGGGTGGCTGGCTGCGCACCTGCGTTCCCCGACGCAGGTGCGTTGTTGTCGGTCGTCTATGGCGCAGCGATGGCTAAAGGCGCTACAATTGCGTAAGTTTTATTGAGATTTTCGCCCGTTATGTTCCGTCAACGCACCATCAAACAGCTTGTTAAAACCACTGGGGTTGGCCTGCATTCAGGTCGGCGGGTTGAGCTGACTTTGCGCCCCGCGGCACCAAACACCGGAATCGTCTTCCACCGCATCGATTTGCCAGAGGTTGTGGATTTGCCCGCTCAGGCTGCGATGGTAAAAGACACGCGCATGGCATCCGTGCTGTCCAATGGTCAGGCGCGGGTATCTACCGTCGAGCATTTGATGTCAGCCCTCGCAGGTTTAGGCATCGATAATCTGCATGTTGACCTGACCGCCGAAGAAGTCCCCATCATGGACGGCAGTGCTGCAACCTTTGTTTATCTATTGCGTTCGGCCGGCATCCAAGAACAAGCCAGTGCAAAGCAGTTTTTACGGGTCCTGAAGCCCATCGAAGTCCGCGAGGGTGAAGGGGTAGACGCCAAATGGGCTCGTCTCGAGCCGCACGAAGGCTTTGCTGTCGCCTTTTCAATTGACTTTCGTCATCCAGCCATCGATTCGACTGCAAGCTTTGCAGAAATCGACTTCGCAACCGACTCGTACGTCAAGCAAATTGCCCGGGCGCGTACCTTTGGTTTTGTGAATGAGGTTGAGGCTTTGCGTTCTGCCGGTCTAGCGCGCGGTGGCAGTTTTGATAACGCGATCGTGATGGATGAGTACCGTGTTTTAAACTCAGACGGTTTGCGTTATGACGACGAGTTTGTCAAACACAAAATCCTGGATGCGGTTGGCGATCTGTATTTAATCGGTAAGCCGTTGGTGGCGCGCTATGTGGCCTGCAAGTCGGGTCATGCCTTAAACAATCAGTTGGCGCTTAAGTTGTTGGCCCAGCCTGATGCTTTTGAAGTTATTACTTACGAGTCTGCGGCGAAGGCTCCGTTGGCGTTTCGCCAAGAGTGGAAGCTGGCTTAAGCGGCGGTGCGGAGCTGGGCTGATGGTGCGCTAATAACCGAGCTACAGCATCGGCCAAAGGGCCAGGTCGTAACTGCTGATTCAGCGCTTCAAACGTTTTTAAGTCGTGTTGGTCAAGCGCACGTGCCTCTTTTGGGGGTTGCACTGCCACTGGGATGCCAAGCCCACCCTGCACCCGCAGTTTGATTTCTATGAGATTCCAGCCTGCTGCCTGTATGTGAGCAGTCACTCTGGGCGCTAACTGACGAAATTTTGCGGCAAAGGCTGCGCTGCTCACCATCAAGGTCAGCGTGCTTTGTTCGATTTTTAAAACGTCAAAGGCTCCGCGCATAGCGGCCGGTAAAGCCTGTTCAACCACGGCACGAAGTTTGAGATGCAGTTGGGCCGTCGCAAGCACGCCTGCCGCTTGCGCATCGTGGCCTAGCCATCCGATCAGGTGAGCTCCCTTTGTTGGATTGCCGGTCGGCCTGCGAGGGGTCGTAACCATGAGTGATAAGGGTTGTTATGAAGGTCATCATTATGCCTCGCGATCGTGCCGTCCACGGCATCATCTCGCTAAATTTAGGCAAGTGCTTGCTTTGCGGCTTGGTGCTCATTGTGGCGATCTTGCACGCAGGGGCCAGCTTGCAACGTGCCCTTGACTCTAGTATCGCTGAGCGCTCGGGCAGTGGGCGGCCGCTGCGCTCAAGTACGACGCGTGTCACAGATTCGGCGAATCAACAGGCTCTTGATGCGATTTTCATGCAGGTCGGCGTGCTGCAGGCGAATCATCAGCGTCTTGACGCACTAAGCCGTCGCGTCGCTGGGCTGGCAGGCTTTGCCACAAACGATTTACACATTGTGGCCGAACACGGCGCCAACGCAACGCTTAGGGCAGGAAGCGACACACACACCCTGACACGCGTGGGGCGACAACTTTGTGATTTACAGACAGATTTAGTCAAAAAAACCGAGCAGCTTACGCTGTTTGACCTAGTATTAACCAAGCGCGCTGCAACGCTTGCGCGACAACCCACGGCAATGCCGATCGCTTCTACGGCGCAACTTAGCTCGACTTATGGCTGGCGCCGGCATCCATTTCATGCCGAGCCCAGCACGCACGAGGGCTTAGACTTCGCTGCCCCGTCTGGCACCCCAATTTTAGCGGCTTCTGGGGGTGTCGTACGCACCGCTGCGTATCAAGGCGGATTTGGTAATTTGATCGAAATTGATCACGGCGACGGCCTTCTCACACGCTACGCGCATGCCAAGGTACTGTTGGTTAAAAAAGGAGACCTCGTCGCTCGCGGGCAACTGATCGCGCGCGTCGGTTCTACCGGTTTGTCGACGGGGCCCCACCTGCACTTTGAAGTCCGAAAGCACGATAAGCCGCAGGATCCAAGGGCTTACCTGACTGGCAGCTCTGTTGCGCCGGCCTCGGTCTGGCTTGGCTCTGGCCAATGAACAATTCTGATAGTTGTTGCCAGCTTGGCAAGTTAGGGCGCACCCTTAGCTCAGCGCTGACGAGAAAGCCCCGCCTGCGTTAAACTGCTAGGCTAACTGGCAGCAATTTGCCTTAACTCTTATAGGCGCTGACCTGTGTGTAGTGTGCACGGGTCTGTGTGGGTCTGACGCGAATGTTTTCACTACTTAAAAAAATCTTTGGTAGTAGTAATGATCGGTTGCTCAAGCAGCTACGCCGTCATGTTGTGCAAATTAATGCACTCGAGCCGCAAATGCAGGTGCTGTCTGACGAGCAATTGCAGGGCAAAACAGCTACCTTTAAAGAACGACTGGCTTCCGGCGAAACCCTCGAACAGCTGCTGCCCGAGGCTTTTGCTGTTGTTCGCGAGGCTGGCGTACGGGTATTTGGCATGCGCCACTTCGACGTCCAGCTGTTAGGCGGCATGGTCTTGCATCACGGCCAGATCGCTGAAATGCGCACAGGCGAAGGCAAGACCCTGATGGCGACCTTGCCGGTTTATCTCAATGCCCTCCAGGGGCGTGGGGTACATGTTGTCACGGTCAACGACTATCTCGCCAGGCGTGATGCCCAGTGGATGGGCCGCTTGTATGGATTTCTGGGGTTGACCGTTGGGGTCGTCGTACCCCAACAAGATAATGCCGAAAAAATCCAAGCCTATCGGGCCGATATTACCTACGGCACCAATAATGAGTTTGGCTTTGACTACTTGCGTGACAACATGGAACACCGTGTCGAAGACCGACGCCAGCGTGCGTTGGTTTTTGCGATTGTCGACGAGGTCGATTCAATTTTGATCGACGAGGCGCGCACGCCGTTGATCATTTCTGGGCAGGCCGAAGACCACACCGAGTTATATGTCCGGATGAACGCGGTACCCGCGTTGCTCACGCGCATGACAACAGAGCCAAAGCCAACCGAGCCTGAGCCCGAAGGCGATTACTGGGTCGATGAGAAAAATCACACCGTTTTTCTGTCTGAGGCTGGGCATGAAAAATCCGAGGGCATACTGACGCGCTTACAGTTATTGCCAGAGGGCCAGTCTTTATACGAACCCCGCAATATTGCATTGATACATCATTTGATGGCGGCCCTACGAGGCCACACCTTGTTTTTTCGTGATCAACACTATGTTGTGCAAGACGACGAAGTTGTCATTGTGGATGAATTTACGGGCCGCATGATGGTGGGGCGTCGATGGTCTGATGGTTTGCATCAGGCCGTTGAGGCCAAAGAGGGCGTCAAGATTCAACTTGAAAATCAAACGCTGGCTTCGATTACGTTTCAAAACTTTTTTAGAATGTACGAAAAGCTTGCTGGCATGACCGGCACAGCTGATACCGAAGCTTATGAGTTTCAAGAGATTTATGGCTTGCAAACGGTCATCGTGCCAACGAATCGGCCTATGGTACGCGCTGATCAAAACGACCAAATTTTTAAATCAGCGCCCGAAAAATTTAACGCGATTTTGGCTGATATTCGCGATTGCCAAGAGCGCGGGCAACCCGTTTTGGTAGGCACGACTAGTATCGAAAACTCTGAACTGTTGTCGGGCATGCTAGATCAGGCCAAGCTCGTGCACGAGGTGCTCAACGCGAAGCAGCATGCGCGCGAAGCCGAGATCGTGGCTGAGGCCGGCCGGCCAGGTCACATTACGATCGCGACCAACATGGCTGGACGCGGTACCGATATCGTTCTAGGGGGCAGCATTGAAAAACAAGTTGAACTGATTCGCGCCAAATCTGAGCTTTCAGATGCCGAAAAAGCGACGCAAATCGAAAAGATCCGTCACGAATGGCAACCGCTCAACGATCGCGTCAAAGCCGCGGGTGGTTTGCGTATTATCGGCACCGAGCGCCACGAGTCACGCCGTATTGATAATCAGTTGCGTGGTCGTGCGGGCCGGCAGGGTGACCCAGGTTCTTCGCGTTTCTACTTGTCTCTTGAAGATCCACTCATGCGTATTTTTGCGGGCGACCGCGTGCGCTCGATCATGGAAAGGCTCAAGTTACCAGAGGGCGAGCCAATCGAAGCAGGCATGGTGTCGCGTTCAATCGAATCCGCACAGCGCAAGGTCGAAGGCCGTAACTTTGACGTGCGCAAGCAATTGCTCGAATACGATGACGTTGCCAATGATCAGCGTAAAGTTATTTATTCGCAACGCAACGAGGTGCTCGAGGCGCAGGCGATTACCGAGACGGTCAATAGCTTGCGCGATGGCACCTTTACCGATTTAGTTAATAAGTTTGTGCCCGAAAACTCAGTCGAAGAGCAATGGGATATTGATGCCTTGCAACTTTCGCTTGAGTCGGATTGGCAATTAAGCGTCGGACTGAGTGAGTTAGTTAAACAGTCAAAGAGCTTTACCGACGAAGACGTGCTCGAGCACGTCTTAACCGCGGCGCGTGAAGCGTATCAGCAAAAATCCGACGTCGTGGGTGCAGAGTCGTGGGCTAATTTTGAGCGCTCGATCATGTTGCAGGTGATTGATTCGCAGTGGCGCGAGCATCTCTCTGCTCTAGATCATTTGCGTCAGGGCATTCACCTGCGTGGGTATGCACAAAAAAATCCTAAGCAAGAGTACAAGCGCGAGGCCTTTGAACTGTTCTCAGACATGCTTGACCGCGTGCGTGATGATGCGATTAAGGTCTTGATGACTGTCCGCATTCAATCGGCCGAAGAAGTCCAGCAGGCAGAAGAGGCTGCGGCCTTAGCCGCGCAAAATCAACAGATTGAATATCAACACTCTGAATATCAAGAAGGTGGTGAGCAGGCTGCGGCCATCCCTGCGCCGGCGTCAGACCATCCCGGCACCGTTCGTAACATCATGCCTAAGGTGGGTCGCAACGAGCCCTGCCCGTGTGGAAGCGGTAAAAAATACAAGCAGTGTCACGGTCAACTAAGATAGTTTTTTAAGGTCTACCCATGCACCACGATCTAACGCGCAACACGCTCGCCGTCTTTTGTATCGTGGGGTTGATTGCCTTGTCGCTTTGGGTGCTTCGCCCTTTTTTGGCCGCGACCGTCTGGTCGACCATGCTGGTGGTGGCAACGTGGCCGTGGCTGATCTCATTGCAAAAGACTTTTGGCGGGCGACGGGCGCCCGCAGTGCTCGTCATGACTGTGGGGATGCTGTTGTTATTGGTTGCGCCGCTTTGGTGGGCCATCAGCACGATTACACAGAAGTCAGATCAGTTTATGGTGTTGGGCAAAAGTCTTGCCAGCAACGGTTTGCCTGCCTTGCCTGATTGGGTTGAACACATCCCTTTTATTGGTGAAAAAATCAATACTGCCTGGACCGACCTCATTGCGGGTGGGGCAGCAGGCTTCATGGATCACGTTGCGCCTTATGCTGCGTCAACCGGCAAGTGGGTACTCTCGCAGTTTGGTGGTTTGGGCGGCATGCTGATTCAATTTTTACTCGTGGTCACGATCTCTGCGATCTTGTATTCGGCGGGTGAAGATGCGGCCAAAATGATTCGCAGCTTTGGCCGGCGCCTCGCGGGCGAACGTGGTGAAGGTGCGATGGTGTTGGCGGGGCAAGCTATTCGCGCCGTCGCGTTGGGCGTGGGCGTAACCGCCGTTGTGCAAACTGTATTGGGTGGTGTTGGCTTGGTTATCGCGGGCGTGCCCTTTGCGGCAATACTCTCAGCCCTGATGTTAATGCTGTGTATTGCACAAATCGGCCCAAGTCTGGTGCTTTTTCCGGCCGTGGCCTGGATGTTTTGGCAAGGCGACACTGGGTGGGCAATATTTTTATTAGTCTGGAGCCTGATCGTCACGAGCATTGATAATTTCTTACGACCGATGCTGATTAAGCGGGGTGCTGACTTGCCCTTGCTACTGATTTTTGCGGGTGTGATCGGCGGCTTGTTGAGTTTTGGGTTGATTGGTATTTTTGTGGGTCCTGTGGCCCTCGCGGTGACCTACACGCTAGCGCAAGCGTGGGTGTCTGAGCCGATTGCGAGCGAGGCCGACTCTTGAAAATACGAAGCGTGTGACGGCCAACTGATCGATTGAGTCTAGTGATTTTCATCATGTCGTCTTAGTCAGAGACGCCTAGAGGGTGCAATAAGGTTGCGCTTATTCTCCAAGGTTAGCGGTCGAGCCTGACGCTGTTGAATGTTACTCAGCGTAATCAAGCGGCAAGGCCGTGGTGCACTTGATCGTTTCCATCACGAAGGCCGAGCTGACGTCTAGCAAGTCAACAGTGCGGATGAGTCGCTTATATACGCTGTCATAGCGACTGATATCTGGCACAACAATCTTAAGCAAATAGTCAGCATTGCCGCTGAGTCGATAAATTTCGACGATTTCCGGAATGCTCGTCGCGCCCGCCACAAAACGTTGCATCCACTGCTCGTTGTGCTGACTGGTGCGAATGGTCACAAACGTGGTGAGCCCCAGGTTGAGCTTTTTGGCATCGCATAGCGCCACTTGCTTTTGAATAACGCCATCGGCTTGTAGTTTTTGAATGCGGCGCCAGCACGGCGTTTGGGTCAGATTGACCGCGCTCGCAATCTCAGCCAAAGACAAGCTGGCATTGGTCTGCAATAGCTGCAGGATTTCTCGGTCTTTTTTATCAATAGTCATGGGGTGTTAAAACGGCGCTCACGCTTTTAAATGAAATTATTTACTAAAATTAAACGTAATTATAGAAAATAGTACCCTTTATTTTCCATTTACACAAAAAAAAGCAAGCAATTGCTCGGATGACCTCTCTAAGATAGAGGGATGGCACCTCCCTCACTCCCGCAGTCGTCGTCTGCACGCTCTCAGGCGCTGCGTTACCCTCACCAGATCGCGTCACGGCTTGATCAGCTACTTCCTGGGTGTTCGGTCGCGCTCGGGCAGGCCTGCCGTGAGGCACCCGATCTAGTGCCCTACCGGGTTCGACAGGCCTTAAACCGTGCTTTGGCGCCTGCGCTTGTTCCCGGTGTCGTGACTGCCCTGTTAAATCTGCCCCGGGCCGAGCTAACCTACTCGCGCCACGTCTTGCATGCCGACCCACTTGGGCGTTTTACAGTGGTGGCGCTGGTGTGGGCGTCGGGGCAATTTAGCCCAGTGCATGCACATTACACCTGGTGCGCGTATCGCGTGTTGAGTGGTGTGTTAACTGAAACCCATTACGCCTGGGATGCCGCCGCTGGGCACGCCTACCCCTTTAACAGCATCCCGCGCAGCGCCGGTCAAAGTGTGTGCGGCCACGCCGGGCTCGAACTCATTCACCGACTGGGTAACGCCTCGCCCGATGATCCCCTGCCTGCGGTGTCTTTGCACGTTTATGGTGTTGATTCTGAGCGCGTGAGCACCCACGTTAATCGCGTGCTGGCGTCGGTGCTGCGCGTGGGCTAGCAAAGCCTGACAAGGCAATGGCCCTGTGCAGCCGCGCACCTGAGTGGTTGGGCAACGCGTCTCACGAACGGACGCTCGACGTTCAAATTAAAAATATTGTTGCCAGGCCTAAAAAGATAAAGAAACCTAGCGAGTCGGTTGCAAAGGTGAGTAACACCGAAGACCCCATTGCGGGGTCTTTGCCAAAGCGCGTACGCACGACCGGTACCAACACGCCAATCGTGGCGCCAATCAGCATGTTGCAGATCATCGCGGCCATCATGACCAGCGCAATGGGGATCGAGTTTGAAATGGCCCAGGCAAATACTGCCGCAACGGTGCTGCCGACCAAGCCCACCAAGAAGGTCACCAGCATCTCGCGCTTGACCAGCTGCCACACGTTTTTGTCAGTAATGCGGCCCACAGCAAGCGCACGAATAATTAAGGTCATCGTTTGATTCCCCGAGTTACCACCAATACCCGCCACAATTGACATTAAAAAAGCGAGCATGACGATTGTGCTGACGGTATCCTCAAAGCGCGAGGCTACGAACGACGCAATCGCAGCCGTACACAAGTTTAATAATAGCCAAGGCGCACGGTTGCGCAAGGCCATTGTTACAGGCGCGAAGATATCCTCTTCTTGCATACCGGCGCGCGACAATGCCTGCTCGTCAGAGTCTTCGCGGATCACATCAACCACCTCTGCGATGGTGACGCGGCCGACTAAACGGCCTAAGTCGTCTACCACGGGGGCAGAGACCAGGTCGTAGCGCTCAAAAGCCCCAGCGGCTTCAGCGTCAGAGTCGAGTGGGCTGAGCGAAAGGTAATCGGGGCTCATCACCGACGACACGTCTACCTCGGGCTCGTTCACCAACAGCGCCGATAAGGTCAGAGTGCCTAGAAGTTTGTCTTGTCGGTCGACCACAAAAATTTGGTCGGTGTGGTCGGGCAGTTCAGGCAGGCGTCTGAGGTAGCGCAAAACAACTTCAAGGGATACGTCTTCGCGTACGCGCACCATCTCAAAATCCATGATGCTGCCCACGCTATCGTCGGGGTAGCCCATGGCTTCGATCAGTCGGGCACGCTCTTCAATGGTGAGGCCCTTTTGTACTTCGGCCACGACGTCGGGCGGCAGGTCAGGTGCCAGATCAGCCAGTTCGTCGGCGTCCATGGTGCCAGTGGCGGCAACCAGATCTTGGCGATCCATCGCCTCGATCAGCGATTCACGCAACCAGTCTGCGACTTCGAGAAGAACGTCAGCGTCGTGCTCTGAGCCGACCAGCCGCCAGATCAATAGCCGATCAGCACTTGGCAAAGACTCAAGGATAAAAGCGATATCGGCAGGGTGCAGGCCGTTAACCAGCGTCGAGAGTTCGGCTTCGTGCTGACGGTGCAGCAAGCCCTCAACGAGATCAGAGCGCGCATCGTTTTGCTCTTGCCTGTGAACCAAGTTTTCGACCAGCGCGTGACGGTGCAACACCTCTTGCACAGTTGCGAGTGCAAGCTGTGCGTCTTCGGGGTCGAGGCGACCAACCGGTGTTGTGGCTTCAGGGGTAGTCTGGGTCATGAGTCGTGGCCGGGCAAACGTACTATTGAAACCTAACGTGCAAGGCTAGAGCTGCTAAGTGCGATCAAGCAATAAGCTTGACGAGCGCGTAACCACCCAACCCCAACATTATAAACAAGATCACGCCTAAGACCATGACTCGTGGACCCGCTTTGCGTAGATTCGCAAAGCGGGTCTCGATACCCAAGGCGGTCATCGCCATTGTGAGCATAAAGATGTCAAGGGTGCGCAGCGCTTGAAGGACTGGTGCCGGAATAATATGCGCCGAGTTGATCAGGGCCAGCACCAAAAAGCCAATGGCAAACCAAGGGATGGGCAGCTTGGGTTTGGCGCCGCTTGGGTCTGTTGGCGCGGACCCTGCGCGCTGCAGCCAAAAGCCAAGCACGAGTAGCACGGGCACAAGTAACGCGACCCGTGTCATTTTGACGATCGTGGCGACTTCGGTGGTAGCGGCATCGATGTTGCTGGCTGACGCTACGACCTGAGCGACTTCATGCACGGTACCCCCCAAAAAGATACCGAAGGCGCGCGGGTCGAGCGCGATCCAGCCGGCCTGAAACAGCAGAGGGTATACAAACATCGAAATGGTGCCAAACAAAACCACTGTCGCGACAGCCACGGCACTTTTATGCGGCTCGGCTTTGAGCGTGGATTCAAAGGCAAGTACGGCGGCCGCCCCACAGATGGCGCTGCCCGCTGCCGTTAGCATGGCCGTATCGCGATCAATTTTGAGTAGCCTGGTGCCAATCAGCGTGCCCAGTATGAGTACGCTTAAGACGATCACGAACGACATCAGAATGCCCGGCAAGCCGACTTCGATGATTTGCTGCACACTAATATTTAAACCGTAAAACGCGACGGCCACCCGCAGTACGCGGCGCGCTGTGAAGTGCACGCCGACGCCCCATTCGGCCGGCATGGTGCCACGTAAAAAGTTGCCGTACAACATGCCACAGACGATACCGACCACCAAGGGGCTAAAGCCCATGGCCTTGATCGTGGGCGTGGTGGCGAGCTGTACGACAGCGGCTGCCAGCAAGCCGACAAACAGCACGCCATTGATTCTGTCGCGCCAGGGCGAAGTGCTGATGAGATTGGGCTGAGACATACGATGAGCTTGCTGTAAGAGGTGGTCAAAGGGCTGCGAGTCAGGCTTGCCGAGATACTACCCTGAAATCCCTGAGCGAGCGCAGGCTGAGCTTTTGCCTGTGGCATGCTCGTCGCCGGATCGCAGTCGGTTTTTGGTGCAAATCCAGTAAAGTCGCAAAATGAGCTACGACATATGAATTCGCCCTCCGCTTCAACATCGCAACACGCCCAGGTGCTCGGGTTGCTAGACCTGGCTCGCGCGTGGGCGGGCCGCGCGTCATACACAATGCTGGATTTGGAGGATGACTACGCGTTACGCTTCGTGGCGCTTTGGCGGCAATGGCGTAACGACCCAACGCGCTGTGCGAGATTGCATGTTGTGCTGGTGGTTCAGGCGCTTACTTTGCCAAGCACCTTGCGCGATCACTTGGTCAGTGCGTTGCCTAAGCAAGACCACGCGCTTGCCGAGCAACTGGTACAACGATGGCCTTTAAATCTGCCAGGGGTGCATCGACTTGAGTTCGATACGCTTGCCGTGACGTTGACGATCGCGGTAGGCCCCGCGGCCTTAATGCTCGAGCGTTTGACGCTTGTGGCCGATGCCGTGCTGCTACCTGAGATGCAGTTAGCTCAACCGATGGCTGGGCAGGCAGGTTGGGTCGTTGCACTGGCTCGCTTAGTTAAAGCAAATACTGTGCTGTTGGCGCACGCAACGACAGCCACGTGGCCTACTGACTTTGAACGCAGCCTCATTGTTCACGAGCAAGCGGCTTATCGAATTGTCGGCGCACCTAGGGCTTCCTCATATTTGTTGCGACTCCGGGTGTCGCCCCGAGCGCCCGCCTGTGTGAGCGATGACGTAGCGAGTGCTTCGACCACTGCGCCGCGGCATCTGGTTGTCGTTGGGGGCGGGCTTGCAGGCTTGCATGTGGCCCAAGCCCTTGCGCTGCGGAGCTGGCGCATCACGGTACTTGAACCTGCGGTCGCTCAGGGGCACGTCCCATCAGGGCACCTTGCCGCGGCCTTGACGCCAATGGTTTCGCGTCAAGATGACCCATACGCGCGCTTGTCGCGTGCCGGGATTTTGCGTGCGCAGGCGCGGTGGATGCAGATGCCTGAGGCAATCGTTACGCCCACTGGCGCGCTTCAGTTGCAGCGGGCCAGCGGGCGCATTGTCGATTTAAAAAGAATCGTTGATGAATTAGGGTTTCCTGAGCCATTTGTGCGCTTTGTGGACGTTGCACAGGCAAGTGAATTAGCGGGCCTGTCGCTTACACGTGGTGGCCTGTATTTTTCGACCGCGTGCAGGGTACAGCCTCAGCCTCTATTGGCGCGGTTGGCGCAAACAGACGGCATTACTTGCTTAAGCGCACAGGCCGTTCGTGTTGAGCGCACTGCGCACGGCGTTGGGCCTTGGCGTGTGTTCGATCGCGCGGGCAATGTTCTGGCCGAGGCCGAGCAAGTCGTATTGGCCGCGGGCCTTGCGACGCAACAGCTTCTGGCCGCAAGTGCTTTGCTGGCGGCGGGCTCGCGCCTGGCTTCGTTGTATGGGTTGGGGGGCGAGCTGACCTATGTGGATCAGGCACTGCTCTCGGGCGGACCGCGTTGTATTGTTGCGGGCGATGGTTATGTACTTCCCGCTGTGCAGGGGCAGTGTGTGTTGGGTGGTAGCTACTTGAACCAGGGGGACTCGGCCGAGGCCTCTGCCTTAGCCCGGCAAGATAACCTAGCGCGCGGCGCGCTGTTGTTGAATATTCCCCTGCCGCGTAATGCGCACGCTCAGTCATCCCTAAAAGGGTGGGGTGGGCAGCGTGCCGTTGTGCCCGACCGCTTTCCGGTGGTCGGCCCCGTATGGGGCTCGCCCGGACTTTGGGTGGCAACAGGCTTTGCCTCGCGCGGGCTCACCTGGGCCAGCCTAGTGGGCGATCTCATTGCTGCACGTCTGACCAATGAGCCGTTACCCCTAGAAAACGATATAATTGCAAGAATTGGTAAAAATTAGCAGTTTGTTGGTGAATAAAGAGCAATTTTAAGGATTCATCAAAACTGCAACCCGGTGATAGAGCCTAGCAATCCGGTGACAGGTCCGTTATTCGAGTTGCTTTTAATCGCTTCCACACAAGATTTAAATCCGCATTTTTACGGTTTGAGTTTATTAAATTGCCTAAATCCGTCAGAATAGCGCCCTTGGTCGCTTAAACCTTCGCGCTAAACATGTATCTAGATTCCCTAAAGCTTGTCGAGATTCTGCCTACTAAGGCGAGCTTTGACGTGGGCACTGGGTTTAGGCTTGCCGTCGAGCCGCATGCGCCGGGTGTGTACAGAATTCGTTGTGGTCGGCCCGAGGCCCTCGCTGCTGATATTTTGCCTGGTGGTCGCGGCCGCGCCCATGCCGAGGTGCTCTTGGCGCGCCCTGAAGCGATCGGTGAGTCGGCACTTGAGTCACTGACAGGCGAGGTCAAGGGTTGGCATCTTACGCAAGGCGACTCGACCCTAGAGCTGCAGGCAAACCCCTTTCAACTGATCTTAAAGCGTCACGGTCAACCCGTCTTGGTCTTGTCGGCCGCCGGCATACAGGGCGCCGAAAATTTTTGGACACTCGGCTTTGAGCTTCAATCCCAAGAAAAAATCTTTGGCTTAGGCGAAACGCATGGCGATCTCGATCGCCGCGGCGAAACGATTTTGTCCGACGACCCCGAGCATCGTGCGTTGCCCTTGGCCTGGAGCCCGAACGGCTGGGGCGTGTATATCAATTCGCTCGGTCGCGTTGAGCACGACCTGGGTAGTGAAAACGCCGACGAGTACGCCATTGCTCTTGAAGACGCTACGTTAGATTTTTTTCTGTTTGCTGGCGAGCCTGCTGAAATCCTCAACCAATATACCCAACTGACTGGGCGCGCGGGGCAGCCTGCGTTGTGGTCAATGGGGGTTTGGGTTGAACAGCCGCTTGGCCATAGTGCGACACAAACCGCCGAAATGATCGCTGATTTTCGCGCACAACACGTTGCGGTTGACGGGGTATTGATGTTACCCCCTGCGGCCTGGACATACCAAGATTCAAAGTTGTTGCCCGACTGGGATAGTGAGCGGTTTCCTGACCCGAAGCAAATAATGGGTGTCTTTGGAAAGCATGCGGTGCATCTGTGTTTGCATACGATACCGGCGTCGCTTGCTGGCACGACTAACTTCACCGAGCTTGAAGACCGCGGCTGGTTGTTAGCGAACGAAAGTGGCGACGCACATGTGTTTGAAGGCGTGATCGCAACCGGTGGCAAACCTTTCGGTTTATTAGATCTGACACACCGTGATGTTTTAAACATGTGGTCAGAGCGTCACCGCCATCTCATCGAAGACGGCGTCGGTGCCACAGCTTGTGATGTGCAATTTGATATTCCGGATTCTGTAGTGGCTCGTGGCGGTGAAACAGGTGCTGTATTGCGCTCGATTTATCCCGCCCTGGCGCGCCGTGCGTTGTTTGAGGCGGCCGCTGGCCAACGCGTACCGCCTGAAGGCGTTGTCTTTAGTTCAGACTTGTTTGCAGGTGCACAGCGCCTGCTTTGGCAAAGCGCACCGCGCGTGCCAAACACTTGGGCTGGGCTGCAGCATACTTTGCGCACTGCACTCTCGATTGGCGCGAGCGGTGTTCCCGTCCAAATGCACGCCTTGGGCAATGCGCAGGCACCTACCGACGACATGACGCCAGAGCTGTATTTACGCTGGCTTGCGATGGCTGTTTTCTCGGCAAACTTTGCGTTTCAGTCTAATGCGCAACTGATCCCGACCAATTTTGATGAACCCACCCGTGCGCACGTGCAGACGTGGTTGCATTGGCGCTACCGTTTAATTCCGTATGTCTTAGGTGCGATCGAAGATGCTGCGCGTACCGGCCTGCCAGTGCAGCGCTCAATGGCGCTTTCGTTTCCTGCAGACGCCGAGGCGCAACGCTGGGATACGCAGTATATGTTGGGGCCTGCAGTCTTGGTGGCGCCAGCCATGCAGCCTGGCACCGAGCTTCAGGTGTATCTGCCAAAGGGCGAAGCTTGGTGGGATTTAAATACCGGTTGGCGCTATGAGGGTGGTACGGTCTGGACGATGTCCTGTGGCCTGGGTACGATCCCGGCCTTTGGCCGCGAGGGGCATATGCTGTGCCTAGGGCCCACGGCTAAACACACGGGCGAATTCAATTCAGCGCGTATCCTAGACGAGGTCTGGATGTTTGGGATGCCTGTACACAACCCCGTGGTCATGCGTAATAAAATCCGCGTGATGCAAATGCAGGGTTCAAGTTACATCAAAGGCCTCGAAGGCTTGCGGATTTCGCCAAGCGAGGGGCTTGAGGTCAAGCGCCGTGGCGCCGAAGTGCGTATTTCACGGGCACGTTAAGCCATACCCCAAATCTTTGTCATGGCCTCGGCGTCAAGCGACCACCAAGTTTTTCAGTGCCAGCCTAACGCTCTTACGTAGTACCTCTGCGTGCTCGCTTAGCTTAAATCTTACGTAACATCTCTCAGTTCACGTCTTAAAATTTTGCCGACGTTTGACTTGGGTAACTCTGTTCGAAAGATAATTTGTTTGGGGCGTTTGTAATTTGTCAGCTGCTCTTTGCAGTAAGCCATAATCTGGGCTTCGGTTAATGAGGCATCTTTTTTAACTACAAACAGTTTGACAGCTTCGCCGGTATGCTCATCAGGCACACCAATCGCGGCGCATTCTAAAACACCTGGCATGTGTGCAATCACCTCTTCAAGTTCATTCGGAAACACCTTGAAGCCCGAGATCACGATCATGTCTTTTTTACGATCAATAATTTTGACGTAGCCCCCCTCATCCATAAAACCGATGTCACCACTTTTAAAGAATCCATCGGTGGTCATCACTGACGCGGTGTCTTGCGGTTTGTTCCAATAACCCGCCATCACTTGCGGGCCACGAATCGCAATCTCTCCGGGCGAGCCGAGTGCGACTTCACTACCGTCGTCCGCCAGGATTCGCACCTCTGTACTTGGAACCGGCAAACCGATGGTGCCCGTATAGTGCTCAATGATGGTCGTATTCACGCAAGCGACCGGAGACGTCTCTGACAGCCCATAGCCTTCAACAATTGGTTTGCCGGTTAACGCTTGCCAGCGATCCGCCACCTGTTTTTGCACGGCCATGCCCCCGCCGATCGTGACGAGCAAGTTAGGCAGCTTGATTTTGGCAAAGTCGGGGCGATGGATCAGGGCGTTAAATAAGGTGTTGACCCCGGGGAAGATATGGATCTCTGGGTGTTGCGCTAACAGCTTGATGAAGCCTGTGATGTCTTTGGGATTTGGCACCAAAATATTCATGCCACCTTCGCGAATCCCGACCATGGCGCAAGAGGTGAGCGCGAAGATATGATACAGAGGCAGCGCACACAGAAAAACCAACTGCTCAATGGGACGTCGACTCAGGGCCGGTGCCAGCCACACATCAACCTGTTCGAGGTTTGCCAAAACATTTCGGTGAAGCAGCACAGCGCCTTTTGACACACCAGTCGTGCCGCCGGTGTATTGTAAGAAGGCAATGCTGTCATGGGTGAGCGTCACTGCACGTGCTTGTTGCGTTCTGCCCAGGGTGAGACTCTGTAAGAAGCTAACGTGACCAGGAATCTCCCACTTTGGCACGAGTTTCTTGACGCGGCGCACGACAAAATCGACGATTTTTCCTTTTAGTCCGATGTGTTCACCCAAACTTGTGACCACCACGTGCCTGACTTGCGTTTTGCCAAGCAGGCTTTGAAAGATGTGTGCAAAGTTTTCTAAAACAATTAAGACGGTAGCACCACTGTCGTTCAGTTGATGTTCAAGTTCGCGGGCGGTGTAAAGTGGATTTGTGTTCACAACAACGCAGCCTGCACGTAACGCCCCAATCATGGCTATCGGAAACTGTATGACGTTTGGCAGCATGATGGCGACCCTGGCGCCAGGGTCTAGCCCAAGGGATTGCAAGTAATTCGCAAAACTGCGCGATTGTTTATCTAGCTGTGCGAAGGTGAGCGCCTGGCCCATATACAGATAAGCCTTGCGCTCGGCAAAGCGTTGAAAAGAATCTTCAAATAAGGCAACTAAAGACGCATAGCCTGAAATATCAATATTTTCAGGTACGCCTTTTGGGTAGTTTTTGAGCCAAGGTTTGTTGCTCTGAATCGCTTCGTTCATCTTGGTCCTTAATCCTTGGCCTGTTTAAAAAGATTTGCTGCCCACTCAATATAGTCTTGAGCCCTCGGCAAGCACCATTGGCGTTTTAACTAGTAGACGAAATGAAATTATCATAAAATAATACGAACGATCGTGCTATTATTGGTTGAAATCTTAAATCTTAAATCTTAAATCTTAAATCTGAGATCTGAGATCTTTACTCTGCGATCGCGCAATGTGAAATCCCGATTCTTAATTGTCCACACCGATAATCATTGTGACTCAAATCGCCATGAACGACATCTTTTCTACGACCTTACCTCAAGCCGCTGTCGCGGCGCAGTCAAAGGGTGCCCTGACAAAGGCGATGATCGTCGATCAAGCCTTAAAAATCGCAAGCCATCAAGGGCTCGAGGGCTTAACGGTGGGGCACTTGGCCGAAGCACTCGCTATGAGCAAAAGCGGCGTGTTTGCCCATTTTGGCTCGCGTGAAGAGTTGCAACTCGCCGTGGTACGAGAGTATTACCAGCGCTTTGAGGCTCGAGTTTTTCAACCTGCGTTACGCGAGCCCAAAGGCCTGGCGCGTTTACAAAAAATGATCCACCTGTGGATGCAGACCAGTATTCAAGAGTTGAGTGCCGGTTGTATTTTTATTTCGGGTGCGGTTGAATTTGATGATCGACCGGGCCCCGTACGAGACGAGTTGGTGCGCAGTGTTCAAATCTGGCGCGCCGCGCTCAAACGCGCCATTGAGCAGGCCGTTGAAGTGGGTGACCTCAAAAAAGACTGTGCGCCCGAAGCCATGCTGTTTCAAATTTACAGCTATGTACAGGGCTTACACCACGACGCGCGCTTTTTACAAATTTCTCGAAGCGTTGATATCGCGACGCAATCGATCCAGCAAACTATCGACCAAAACAGGAGCCACCGTGCCTAGTTACACCGCACCTCTACGTGACATGCAGTTTGTGATGCATGAAGTTTTAGGCGTCACAGACGTCTATAAAACCTTACCGGCACACAAAGAGATTGACTCAGACACGGTCAATCAAATCCTCGAAGAGGCTGCCAGGTTTGCGCAAGAGGTGGTTCAGCCGCTCAATCAAAATGGCGACAAGCAAGGCTGCACACGCCACCCAGATGGCGCTGTGACGACGCCTGATGGCTTTAAACAGGCCTACGACCAGTACGTTGAAGCAGGGTGGCCCGCTTTAGCCTGCAACCCTGAACACGGCGGTCAAGGGCTGCCCGTGCTGTTGAATACTGCGCTCTACGAGATGCTGAACTCGGCCAACCAAGCCTGGACAATGTACCCCGGCCTCTCGCATGGTGCATATGAGTGTTTGCAAGCGCATGGCACCCCCGAGCAAAAAACACTCTATCTGCAAAAGCTCGTATCAGGCGAATGGCTGGGCACCATGTGCTTAACCGAACCGCAATGCGGAACCGATCTGGGCATCCTTAAAACAAAGGCCGAGCCGCAAGCCGACGGTAGCTATGCGATTACCGGCACCAAAATATTTATCTCAAGTGGTGAGCATGACTTGGGCAAGAACATTATCCATCTCGTTTTAGCGCGCTTGCCCGACTCGCCTGCAGGCACAAAAGGGATATCGTTATTTGTGGTGCCCAAGTACTTGCCCAGCGCAACGGGTGATATCAGTGACCACAACCAAAACACCCTAAGCTGCGGCTCACTTGAAGACAAAATGGGGATTCACGGCAACGCGACTTGCGTCATGAACTTTGACGGCGCGCGTGGAACCCTAGTCGGCGAGCCACATAAGGGCTTGCGCGCTATGTTCATCATGATGAATGCTGCCCGGCTGGGTGTCGGGATGCAGAGCGTCGGCTTAACAGAGGTTGCCTACCAAAACTCAGCCGCTTATGCGAAAGAGCGTTTGCAAATGCGTAGTCTGAAAGGCGTGCAGGCGCCCGACAAAGTGGCTGACCCCATCATCGTTCACCCAGATGTACGCCGAATGCTCTTAACCCAGCGTGCCTATGCCGAGGGCGCGCGAGCTTTCGCCTATTGGATTGCGTTGATGATCGACGTTGAGCAGAATCATCCCGAAAAGGCCGAGCGCGAGGCGCACGCCGATTTGGTGACCTTGTTGACCCCCATCGTAAAGGCCTTCATTACTGATAACGCCTTTGAGGCGACCAATGAAGGTTTGCAAGTATTCGGTGGGCACGGGTACATCGCTGACTGGGGAATGGAACAGTTTGTGCGCGACTCGCGTATCAATATGATTTATGAGGGTACGAACACGATTCAGTCGCTTGATTTACTCGGTCGTAAGGTATTGTCGGATGTGGGCGCTAAGCTTAAAAAGTTTGGCAAAATAGTTGAGGCATTTATAGAAGTTGAAGGCGTGCGCAAAGAGATGGCAGAGTTTATCGACCCGCTCGCAGAATTGGCTAAACAGGTCGAGAAGTTAACAAAAGAAATCGGCCTTAAGGCGATGTTTAATCACAATGAGGTGGGGGCGGCTGCCGTACCGTATTTGCGCGTGCTGGGGCACCTTGTGTACGCCTACCTGTTTGCGCGCATGGCCAAAGTCGCGTTGGCGAACAAAAAAAGTAGCGACACCTTTTACCAGGCCAAGTTGGCAACGGCCCGCTTCTATTTTGCGCGACTGTTGCCCGAAGCGGCCTATCAAATGCAATTGGCGCGCGCAGGTGAGGCAAGCCTGATGAGTCTGGATGCAGCGTTGTTTTAAAAAAGTAAGCGCCCCTCCTCTTTAATCGGGGTGAGGGTGAATGGCGCGGTTACCGCCAGACGCCTCGTGTACGCAAGGGACTGTTCTCTAAAGACGTACAAGGTGTGCAAGTGAAATATGTGAGTGTTTATGATTGACCTAAAAGATGGTGCCCAATCAGTAAAGTGAAGTTGGGCCCCTGTACTTATTAAACGTTTGCAGCAAAGAGGATTTGATCCATGCAAAAGAATCGACCAATACGTAAAGTGGCAGTTTTGGGTGCCGGAGTGATGGGGGCGCAAATCGCCGCCCATTGCGTCAATGTAGGTGTGCCCGTGATTTTGTTTGATCTGGCAGCGCCGCTCACCAAAGACGGAAAGCCACAGCATCACAACACGATTGCGCTCAGGGCGATCGAAAATTTAAAAAAACTCAGCCCCGCACCCTTGGCGGTCGCGTCCAGCGCCGATTTGATTCAGGCCGCTAATTACGATGATGATCTGGCACGCTTGGCCGAATGCGATCTGGTGATCGAGGCTATTGCCGAGCGACTTGACTGGAAGCACGCCCTTTACGAAAAAGTGGCGCCCCACATCGCTTCGCATACGATTTTTGCGACCAATACCTCGGGCTTGTCGATTACCGAACTCTCGGCCGGCTTCTCAGGGGATTTGAAGAAGCGTTTTTGCGGTGTGCACTTTTTTAATCCGCCACGCTACATGCACTTACTTGAGTTGATTCCTTTGCCGGCGACAGATCCCTTGATCTTGGATCAGCTTGAAACCTTCATGACGTCGACCATGGGCAAGGGCGTCGTGCGTGCCAAAGACACACCTAACTTTGTCGGTAATCGTGTGGGTGTGTTTGCGATCTTGGCGGTATTCGCCGAGGCTGAAAAATACAAGCTGGGCTTCGATGTGGTGGATGCCCTCACGGGTAGCAAGCTTGGTCGTGCAAAATCAGCGACGTTTCGCACCAGCGATGTGGTCGGCCTAGATACCTTGGCCAATGTGATTCGCACAATGGAAAATGGTCTGAAACGAGATCCCTTTGCTGCACTGTTTAAAGTACCCGACGTACTGGCGTCTTTAATCTCGCTTGGGCGCTTAGGCCAAAAGACTAAAGCAGGCTTCTTTAAAAAAGAAGGCAAAGCGGTATTGGTGCTGAATCCAGAAACCAAAGAGTACGAGCCCTCTACTGCAACGATTGCACCAATCGTAGATCGCATACTCAAAAAACCGGTAGCCGAGCGTTTCGCCTTGTTGCGTGAAACCGATGACCCACAGGCGCAGTTTTTATGGGCTATTTTTCGGGATATCTTTCATTACATCGCCGTACATCTCGAGTCCATTGCGGATTCAGCGCGCGAAATTGATTTTGCGATGCGCTGGGGCTATGGCTGGGCGCGAGGCCCCTTTGAAGATTGGCAAGATGCCGGTTGGGGGCAGGTTGCACAGTGGGTGAAAGAGGATATCGAAGAGGGCAAGGCGTTGAGCACGGCGCCCTTGCCAGCGTGGGTCTTTGCAGGCCCCGTCGCCGAGCATCAGGCAGTTCACACGCCAGAGGGGTCTTGGTCAGCGGCTCAACAAACTTATTTGCCACGCTCAAATTTGCCTGTGTATCAGAAGCAAGTGTTTAGAGCCGCGTTGCTTGGCGACGGATCGCCTGATCCACACAAGGCAGGTCAAACTATTTTTGAGAACACCGATTTGCGCGCTTGGGTCGATGCCGCCCAACCCGAAGTGTTGGTGGTGTCGTTTCGCTCAAAGATGAATACCTTTAGTGCAGACGTGTTGAATGGGATCCAACAATCGATCGACCTAGCTGAACAGCAATACTCAGGTGTCGTCATCTGGCAGACCAGTTCGCTTCAGTCTGGTGTGCCGGGCGGCCCGTTTTCGGCCGGCGCTAACTTAGAGGCAGCCATGCCTTTGGTGATGAAAGGGGGTCCCAAAGGGGTTGAGCCTTTTGTACAGTTATTTCAAGACACGATGATGCGCGTGAAGTATGCGCAAGTGCCGGTGGTTTGCGCGGTGTCTGGGATTGCGTTGGGGGGCGGTTGCGAGTTGGTGTTGCAAGCCGCCAGGCGTGTTGCCACGCTCGAAAGTTATATCGGGCTGGTAGAAATTGGCGTGGGCTTATTGCCCGCGGGTGGTGGTCTGAAAGAAGCCGCGCTTCGGGCAGCGCGCAACGTCGAAAAACTTGGGCAAGCGCCTGCCGCCGCAAATTTTTTAAACTTCATCACAGCTTCGTTTGAAAACGCCGCGATGGCAAAAGTCTCGGCCTCGGCGCACGAAGCCGTAAAGATGGATTATCTCAAAGCAGACGACATCATTGTGGCCAACGTGTATGAGTTGTTGGCGCAGGCGCAGGCACAGGTCAAGGCGATGCACTACGCAGGCTACCGACCGCCTGTTCAAGCGCCGTTCGCGGTGGCGGGTCGGTCAGTGGCTGCAACCGTGATGGGGCAACTGGTCAATATGCGCGATGGCGGTTTTATTTCAGAGCACGATTGCTTCATCGCTAAAAAAATCATCGATGTCATCACGGGTGGCGATGTAGAGGCGGGTACGTTGGTGTCTGAAGAGTGGCTGCTCAAGCTCGAGCGCAAAGCGTTTATCGAGCTGATCGCACATCCGAAATCAATCGAGCGCGTGATGGGGTTGCTGCAAGACGGCAAGCCTGTGCGTAATTAGTAAAAATAGTCATTGACCTAGGTGCCGTCACTGTTGAAATGGTAAGTGCTCGGCCCAAGTCCGAAATAATCGAGAAAGGAAACTACTAATGAAAGCTCTTCAAGATGCCTACATCGTCGCAGCCACCAGAGCCCCAGTGGGTAAGTCGGGGCGCGGGTCGTTGCGCACTACGCGGCCCGACGACCTCTTTGCACAAACACTTAAACACTTGCTTTCGCAGGCGCCAAGCTTAGACCCAGCAGCCATCGAAGATGTGATCGTGGGTTGCGCCATGCCCGAGGCGCAGCAAGGTTTGAATGTCGCCCGTATCGCGCTGCTGTTGGCGGGTTTACCAAATACCGTTGGTGGTATCACGGTGAATCGGTTTTGCTCTTCGGGGCTGAATGCAATCGCCATGGCTGCCGACCGAATCCGTGTCGGCGAAGCTGACGTCATGATTGCCGGCGGCGTTGAGTCGATGAGTATGGTGCCCATGAGCGGTAATACTCCATCCTTATCGCCTGATATCTTTAAAGATGAAAACATTGGCATTGCCTACGGCATGGGCTTAACCGCCGAAAAAGTCGCCCAGCAATGGAAAGTCAGTCGTGAAGTGCAAGATGCCTTTGCGCTAGCTTCGCATCAAAAAGCCCTGGCAGCGCAAGCAGCTGGCGAGTTCAGCGCTGAAACGTTTGCAGTGCAAGTTGCACAACGCAAAATGAATCTTGCGCTGGGCGAGGTCGGTGTCTCATGGCAGTCGTTTACCCAAGACGAAGGACCGCGCGCTGATACATCACTTGAGGGTTTAGCAAAGTTACGCGCAGTATTTGCCGCCCGAGGTAGCGTGACCGCAGGTAATAGTTCGCAGACCTCAGATGGCGCGGGCGCCTTGCTGATCGTGAGCGAAAAGGCCTTGAAGCAATTTAACTTAACCCCTTTGGCGCGGTTTGTGAGCTTTGCGATTAAGGGCGTTGCACCAGAGATCATGGGCATTGGCCCCAAAGAGGCGATCCCAGCTGCGCTGCGCTTGGCGGGTTTAAAGCAAGACGCCATCGACTGGATTGAATTGAATGAAGCGTTTGCGGCGCAAGCGGTTGCGGTGATGCAAGAGTTGCAACTCGATCCCGCCAAGGTGAATCCCTTAGGTGGTGCAATCGCTCTTGGGCACCCTTTGGGTGCCACCGGTGCGATCCGTAGCGCTACGGCTGTCCATGCTTTGCATCGCCGCAATCTGAAATACGCGATGGTGACGATGTGCGTGGGTACGGGGATGGGTGCTGCAGGGATTTTTGAGCGTTGCTAGTGTCGCAAAAAAAGCTGTCGAGAGGGAGTCCCTTGGGATCCTGCTTGACTTGAAAGGTGAGGCGTTACGCCAGCCATAAAAAAATGCCGCGAATGTTTCAATTCGCGGCATTTTTTGTTTGCATTGCCTTTCGGTCGTCGGTCAACTTGTGACCAAACTCACTGGGCGCTTGCTTTTGAACTCAGCGTTAGAGCCTAGAACCTCCAGCCCAAACCAACCATGACATCCATCCCGGTTGCATTGATTGTGCCGCTTAGTTGCGAGTATGGGACGGTGACGTTGCCGTAACTGGCATAGTTGAATTCAGCGTACCCGTACAGGCCACCTGAGATCACTTGCTTGTAACCAAGGCCTAAGGCGTAGCCGCTGAGGGTGCTTGAGGCTTTACCAAAACTGTCCGAGTTGGTATTTGCAGTTGCGCCCGTATAACCAACTTTGGCGTAGACCAGCTTCTCTTTGTCAATCGCGTAACCGGGCTGAAGCGTGATGCTGTAGATGTTGGCTACGTTATAGGTACCGGGGCCGGTGGTCGTGCCGCGAGGGGTATTGATTAAAACGGCATAGTCAGCCGAGGGGCTTGTGCCGGGGGCGATCGTGGCACCGAGGCCGAGGCTCCAAGGGCCCGAGATCGCAAGCGTATAGCCAGCAGTGATGCTAGCAATGGCTGTGTTGATGTCTTTTTTAGTCCCTGAGTAGGGGTAGGCCCCGAGATATTGGCCGCCCGAAAAGCCTGGGATGAAAGTTGCGGCGCCAACCCCAGCGTGCACGAAGGGGCCTTGCCACGCTTCAGCTTGCGCCTGCGCGCTTTGACCCACCAGACCAAGCAAACCAGTTGTGGCGATGGCGGCTATTATTTTTAATTTGTTCATGCTTGATTCCTTGTTGGGGTAACAGTGTCAAATTTAGTGCGTTGATCTGTAAAGACTTTTATTAAAAGTGGCGTTGCACGTGAGTGAACGCAGAGTAATCTTACGTTAAGGTCGACTCTTGATCAACGGGCATTTTCCCTAGTGCAGGTATGGTGTGTTTGACAGTAAAACAGTAAAAAGTCATAATAGCGGGCTTGGGGCTGGTAGCTCAGTTGGTTAGAGCAGCGGACTTTTAATCCGTTGGTCGCGAGTTCGAGTCTCGCCCAGCCCACCAAGTGCAAAACGACCTCAAAGGTCGTTTTTTTTTGGACTTTTGCGGCTACTTATTCATTCGGCTCTTGTGCATGCTTATTTTCGGTGGTTTGAGGCCCTCTTTGAATGCCTACCAAGACTATCATCTTCTCTTCGGGCGTGCGTTGAACTGAAGCGCTAAGATAGATTGGCCAAGGCGCGCAGACATCAGATGAGTCGCCCCCCGATATTCTTAAAGACCAAGTAAAAATAGGAACTAAATGAAAAATTTTCTCGGTGTGATAGGCGGAATGGGGCCCTTAGCGACCGCAGACTTTCTGACTAAATTAGTGACCCATACTGCAGCGCAGACAGACCAAGAAAATATCCCGGTGATCGTTTATGGGGATTGCACCACTCCAGATCGGACTAAAAATATCGTGGGTGACGGGCCTTCGCCACTACCTCAGTTACTACAGGCGGTAAAGTTTTTAAATGATGCCGGAGTGGGTGGCATCTGTATGGCTTGCAACAGCGCGCACCATTGGTATGGTGAATTGATCAAACATTCTTCTGTACCGATTTTTAGCATCATCCAAGCGAGTGCAGATCAGGTACATAAAAAGAATCCAAGTATTAAAACCGTCGGGGTGCTTTCTACTTATGGAACCTATCAAGTCGGTATCTACAACCAGGCTCTTCAAGAGCTTGGTTTTAACGTCGTGTTGCCGACCTTAGAAGAGTTTGAGACTCTAGTTTCTCCGGGTATTGCATTAATCAAAGCCAATCGGTTGGCCGAGGCAGAAATTGTGTTTGAAAAAGCCTCTGACCTTCTTGTCAGTCGCGGCGCCGAGATTGTCATTTTGGGCTGCACCGAGATACCCATCGGCATGCAACAGCAGTATGCTCAACACCCAGATAAATTTGTAGACTCTAGTGACGCGCTTGCGATAAGCGTGACTGAGTTCTACACCAAATCTGGTTCAATCAATGACCCCCGCTAACATTACCCGCCAGGTCTCAGCCGGGGCGATCGTAGGTGTCAGTGCAGTCATTTATTCCATCTCATACGGAACCTTATTATTCGCCGGGCCGCTATCCAACTATATTGGGTATGGCATCTCAGTTGCCCTGATTACTGCCATAATTGGCGCGCTGTTAGGCCTATTTTCAGAGGATGACACTTTTATAAGTGGTCCAGATTCAAATACGATGGCCGGAATGGCTGGGGCACTCGCTATCATGACCACATTTGGGGTGGCTGAAGCCGATACCTTAGGGCTGGCCATTGCAACAATTGTATTTGCGTCACTGATCAGTGGCGTGTCTTTTTACTTAATGGCCCACTTTAAGCTTTCGGGCTTAATCAGATATATCCCCTTCCCAGTCATGGCTGGTTTTTTAGCGTCAACCGGGTGGCTGATGTCGAGCGGGTCTCTGAACATCATCGCGGGCACCCCACTGACTTTGCTTGGTTTAGAAAAAGTCATCGCCCAACCGTTGATGCCGCATCTATACGTTGGGATTGCCGTCGCACTCGCGCTTTTCGTGCTTTCTTCCTATATCTCAACGGCTATTTTGATTCCGGTCACGTTGATCATCGTCAGCTTGGCGGTCAATGCCTATATTCTTAGCGGCGTTTGTTCCGGGACTTATTGTGACAAAGAATACTGGCTATTTACGCAGTTACAAGACGGTCAATGGCTTGCACCTTGGAATTTAAACTTTAAAACAGAACACCTTTATTTGATATTGGAACTGTTGCCGTCACTCTTAATCGTTAGCTTTGTCGGGCTCATCACAATCTTATTATCTGTTGCCAGCCTAGAGTTAAATTCCAAAAAAGAATTTGAATTGGATAAGATCGTCAGGGCGCATGGCGCCACGTCGCTGATCGCTGCGATCTTTGGCGGCTTTGTCGGGATTATTTCAATTAGTCGAACCACGCTGAACCAGTCTGGTGGGGGCGGAAAACTATCAGGCGTTGTTGCCTCACTGATTTGCCTTGCTTTTTTTCTGGGTGCCGGCGTTGTTCTCACAGTGATCCCCAAAGCAGCCTTGGGCGGACTCATTCTGTTTCTGGGCATCGGCATGTTCAAGCAATGGTTATGGGATCAACGTCATATTGTCTCGAAGACTGAATTTGCTCAAATCTTGTTAATTTTGTTCTTGGTGGCGCAATTTGGATACTTATATGGTTTCGTCGCGGGGATCATTATTTCTTGTTTGATTTTTGTGTACACCTACAGTCAAATTGGGCTCGCTTTTCCGCCGACCGATTTATCGGAATTTCCGAGTACGGTCGTGCGAGCCGAACAGCAAGTCAAGGTGTTGAAGAACAGTGGAAAGAATATCGCTATCTTTAGGCTAAATGGCTATGTTTTTTTTGGATCTGCCAGCAAGATAGAAGCCTTATTTAAGTCGATCAATATCGATTTAATGGAGGGCGCCATCATTGACTTAAGTCACATCAGTGGTATTGATCGATCGGCGATCGGCGTGTTTCAACGGATGATCAGACGCTATGCACATAAAAATTTGCAGTTTTATTTAGTGTTCTCTGATAACAATCGGGTTTTAGTTCAGTCAATCGCATCAATCGATGAAGGTAGTCATTTAGTTTCTTTTTATGGTTCACTTGACAGCGCAATTGAGTATGCTGAAGAGGAACTAATTACTAAGTTCAGCACCGATATCGTACCGAAAACAATTTTTCATTTTACAGATAGCCCCGAAGATAGCGCTACTTTTCAAACCTACTGCACCTTCAAGAACATACCTGAAGGCGAGGTCATTGTTAAAGAAGGCGACGTTGACTCTGGCGAAATCTACTTTTTAGAATCTGGCGAATTTAGAGTCAGCACACTTGTCGACGGTGATTTATTGACGCTGGCAAAAGTTTTACCCGGCTCAATTGTTGGAGAGATTTCTTTCTATACACACGGGGCGAGGTCTGCCACCATCAGCGCGCTCAGCCCGTCAAGGTTCTACACCCTCACCGAAGCGAATTTGGCGAAAATGCGGAAAGAACATCCATTATTAGCCGCCAAGCTGGATTTAATGGTCATCACGAAGTTATCTAACTCATTACAAAGAGCGGACAAACTTATTGCAACCCTTGTTCGAAAGCCTGACTAATACGGTGTCGGACACGATTGTATGAACCCTCTGGCTCTGCGTCGGCACCACCTCTTTGAGCGCGGCTCTAAGGTGGTCGCTAAGCCCCAAAAATCGCTTCGAGGTCGGCCTCTTCGGTGCCGGGTTCGAGCTTCAAGCTTTTCTCGATGTGTTCAAGATGCTCGAGCATGAGTGTTTGTGCGCGAGCTAGGTCGCGGTGCGAGATGGCGTCGATGATTTGCGAGTGCTCATCGGCGCGGCAACTTAACGAGGTGGGCGCATCGTACAAAACAATGATCAAGCAGGTGAGCGTTGACAGTTCGCGCATGGTGCGTCTGAGCGCAGAGTTGCCCGCCAGCTCGGCCAACAACATATGAAAGTCGCCAGAGAGCCTCACGATGGCGCGTTGGTCGTTGCGGCGTCGGGCGTCAAACTCAAGTTCTTGGTGTTGGCGCAGGCGCTCAGTGCGTTCGGGCGACAGGCGCTCGATCAAGAGCCTGAGCACATCAGGTTCGATCAGTCGTCTAGCCTCAAACACATCAAGGGCCTGATCGATCGAGGGTTTTGCGACGTAGGCTCCGCGTTGCGGGTAAAGCTCAACAATTTGTTCGTGGGCCAAGCGCGCTAAGACTTCGCGCACGCGTGCGCGACTGACCTTGAAGATTTCGGCCAAACGCTCTTCGACGAGCTTGGTGCCTGGCAACAGGCGGTGCTCGACAATTGCGAGATAGATTTTTTCGTAGATTTCGTCTTGAATATTTTCACGTTCAAGGCGCGCCACGAATTTGGATTTACGTGCGGCAGCCATCGGTATGCTCTGTTCTTGGGTCTGGGGTATTGAAGCACTCTACCATTGATAAAGCTGCCCCCAGCCTTTGATTTGCGATGGGTCGAGTTGCAGTTTAGTCAGCGCGCCCCAGACTGTTGTGCTGACCGTATCCAATAGAGGCACTCCCGTTGTTTTTTCGATTTGCTCGGCAAGTTGTGCTGCATGCAGGTTTGTGCAATAGGTACTGACTGCCTGAGCCTCACTTGCGCTGGTCTGCAGAATCATTTGCTCAAGACGCGCTGGGTCGACCAAGGCAAAATCATGATTGACGCGAATGTTTTCGTGCAATTCAGCGACCACCGTGATGCCAAGTGCTTGATAGTTTGCGATGATGCGTTTTTGCACATCTTCTGTATAAGGCGAAACCAAAGCTAGGCGCGTGATGCCTTTGCGTTTGAGCAGGGCGTTGAGCGACAAGATGGCGGTTGAGGCAGGGATGCCCGTGCGCTCGGTGATGCGCTCGCATAGGCGCTCGTCGGTATCGAAGCCAAGCCAGCCCGAAGAGGTGCCGCTCCAGGTGATGATGTCGACCTCGGCATCGGCGAGCATCTCGGCGGCCAAGAGTATTTTGCTATCGTCAAACTGCCCTAAGGCTTGCGATGATAGGGCAATCTCAGTCACCTTAAAGCGCGCGAAATGTGCGCTTGCACCGGGCACTTGAGCCACGATTGCACTGGTGAGGGGTTCGAGGGCGGTATTCGAAGAGGGGGTAAGTACGCCGATTCTTGGAAAATTGCGCATAGCGTGTGCCCAAAAAATAATAAAAAAACCAAATTTAGTGTAAACCATGTTGTTCAAAAAAATATTGTCAACTATTATGTCAACAATATAATTTTAAGACTGGCATGCAATTTGCTTGGTAATACGTAGCTTATTTACGAGGTCTTTTCTCGCCTCTTCCAAGTACTTTAGTCACCTAAAGTGAGTTTAAATTCAGTTATCTGTAAGCATAATTGTCGACATTATTCCCAGCAATGGGGCATCAGGCATGATTTTGGTGCATAGGTTGGTTTGAACGTAAAACGGGACGGGTTTTGATTTTGGACGCATTAGATCTAGTGATTCGCCACGCACGCGTGGCCACGGCAGCAGATACCTTTGAGAGCGATATTGGCATCAAAGATGGCGTAATTGTCATGCTGGGTAAAAACTTGCCTAAAGCCACGAAAGAAATCGACGCCGCTGGCCGCGTTGTGACTCCCGGTGGTATCGACGGGCATTGCCACCTAGATCAGCCCATGCCACCGCCCGCCAAGATGGCCGATAACTTTGATACGGGCACCCGTTCTGCCGCCTGTGGCGGCACAACTACGGTGATCCCTTTTGCCTCACAGGTCAAAGGTCAGTCGATTCGTGCTGCGGTCGATGA
>CAMEAW010000023.1 GCA_945911685.1 Bordetella parapertussis | reverse complement strand
ACCTGGCATGCCCGATGATGCAGTCCTTGACATTCAAACCGACGCACGCACGGCCATTGTCGCGATTACCCACGACCCCAAGCTTGACGACATGGCACTGCTTGAGGCGTTGCGCTCTAAAGCGTTTTACGTTGGGGCACTGGGCTCATCGCGCAATCAAACAAAACGTCGCGAGCGTTTGCTAAGCTTTGACCTCACTGAAGCAGACGTCGACCGACTGCACGGCCCGGTGGGACTGCAGATCGGCAGCCGCACGCCCGCAGAGATTGCAGTGGCTGTTGCGGCCCAACTGGTGCAAGAGCGTCGTGTGTTTGAAGACGCGCGCGTTGGCGGACTTGATACCCCACCGGCGGGCACTACAGCGCCTTAACGAAACTTTTACGCTTAACGAAGGCGTGCGAGTGGCCGCAGCAGTTGAAGCTTAACTGCTGCGTTTACGCGCTTCGATGCCAAGCTGTTTAAGCTTACGATACAGATGGGTGCGCTCAAGGCCTGTTTTGTCAGACACGCGCGTCATGCTGTTATTTTCGCGGGCTAGGTGATATTCAAAATAGACTCGCTCGAACTCATCGCGCGCCTCGCGTAGGGGTTGATCAAGCGAAATATCGCCGAGCAAACCTTGGTCGGGCGGCACCACTGCCGCCACAATCGGTGCGGGCATAGCGACAACCTGCGCAGCAGGCGAGACCACAGCCGTCACTTGAGGGTTGACCGGGGCAAACGCACCCGAGGCAGATTTTGCGACCGTTGTGCGACCGCGCGCCAAACCCGTTGAAATCGTTTTGAGCAAGCGCTGCAGCGTAATCGGCTTTTCAAGAAAATCAATCGCGCCAATTTTGGTGGCTTCAACCGCGGTATCAATCGTGGCATGGCCGCTCATCATAATGACAGGCATGTCGAGCAAACCTGCAGCGTTCCATTCTTTCAGTAACGTAACGCCGTCAGTGTCTGGCATCCAAATATCGAGCAGCACAAGATCGGGTCGCATGCGCAAACGCGCCGCTCGCGCCTGCGCCGCGTTCTCGGCCAACTCAATCGTATGCCCTTCGTCGTAGAGAATTTCGGAGAGCAACTCGCGGATTCCGACTTCATCGTCGACCACTAAAATTCTGGCCATAAACTTTTAATCACCTATTGCAAGCTTGCATTATCGTTATCTTGTGGCGTTGCGTCTACTGGTTCTGCTAATTGCGTGAGAAGAATCGATACCCGGGCGCCCCCTTCTTTGCGATTAGACACATCAATTCGCCCATGATGCTCTTCGATGATTTTACGAACAATCGCCAAACCTAATCCAGTACCCTGCGTCTTAGTCGTGACGTACGGCTCGAACGCCCTTTGTAACACTTGTGCCGAAAAGCCGGCACCGTTATCGGAAACGGTAAAACGCACCGCCGCCCGCTCCGCAGTTTCGACCGCGCCCGGAGGAATCATTTGCGTGCTCACCCGGATCACGCCCGGGTGCGACACCTCAGCCAAGGCGTCTCGCGCATTCGCTAACAGATTGTGAACCACCTGTCTGAGTTGGGTGGGGTCACCCAAAATAACCGGCAGCGCAGGGTCAAGCAACACTTCAAGCCGCCACGGCTGGGCCGGATCCTCTTGCACCTGTCCGCTAAGTGGATCCCAGCCATACAAACCTAACACTTCATCCACGAGCCCATTGAAATCGACTGGCGCCAAGACTAAGGGTGGCTTACGTGCGTATTCACGAAAATCATCGACCATGTGTTTCAACGAGTTCACTTGATTCACAATCGTGTTGGTCGCCCGCTCGAGCAATTGTGCATCAAGCGGTTCAAGCTTATGCGCCAACTTCATCGCAAGGCGCTCGGCCGAGAGCTGAATCGGCGTCAACGGGTTTTTAATTTCGTGCGCCAAGCGACGTGCAACCTCACCCCAAGCAACGCTGCGACTCGCCGAGATCACTTCAGTGATGTCATCGAACACCACCATATAGCCATTTTCTCGGCCATCCACATTTAACTGTGTGCCTCGCGCCAGTAACGTCAGCGTAAACGCCTTGGCCTCTGGTCCGGGCTCTTGCAAGGTTAGTTCAAACTGCTCTTGCCAGTGTGTGCGCTCTGAGCCCATTGCCGTATGCTCAGAAAAAGCCTGCCGAATCCGCTGCGAGAACTCACTCATCCCTTCTACCGTCTGCAACAGCCGCCCAGGTGCTGTACGCAAGTCAACCTTAAGAATCGCTTGCGCGCCCTGGTTAAAGGTCGTCAAGCAAAACCGCTCGTCAAACACCAGCACACCTGCCGACAAGTTTGCCAACACGCTTTCAAGATAGACGTTCGAGCGCTGGAGTTGGCTGCGATTAGTTTCAACCATCCGCCGTGCCTCGTCGAGTTGACGAGTCATGGTGTTAAACGAACGAGTCAACTGCCCCACTTCGTCATTTGAGGGCGGTTCGGGCAGTGCACGATAGTCGCCCACGCTCACTGCCTGCGTACCAGACGCTAAAGCCAAGAGGGGGCTGACCAATTTTTTGGATAGGTACAGCGCCACAGCGATTGCCGCAAATACAGCCAGCAACAGTGCCAAGGTGAGAGTCACTCCAAACAAATTACGCAGGCTTTGTCTAGATAGCGCAAGCTCTTGATAATCACGATTACCTTGCTGCACTTCACTGGCGTTACGGGCAATTTTTTCTGAAACTGGCTGCACCAGTTGTAGCCAACGGGATTCAACGTTTACACCCAGCAGGCTTTCGGTTCGCTCTGGCGCAGCCAACGCCACAATCACCCGTAACTGCAGACCGGGGTCAACAGGCCCGCCGGCCACGCTATCACCCGTGTCGGCGTTTGAGTACCCGCGGGTGACCCTCAACTGATTCAAAATGGAAGCTGGCGGAGGCAGAGGGGACAACGCACCGAGCTTGTCGCTCGAGAACGCGATCACGCGCCCACTGCCACTAAACACCATCGCATCGACTGGGCCACTTGAATCCCGCAACCGCGCCAGCACGCCCGCGACGTCTGCATCGGGTGTTGCATTGAGTTCGGGCGTCATGACGCGCGCGCGCGACTCGAGTTCGGCGAGCTGAGAGTCGAGTGCCGCTCGTGCCAAAGCCAGGCCTGACTCAAGAGCCGTATCGACACGCACGTTGAACCACGACTCGATTGACCGTGCCATAAACTGCAAAGACACGCCATAAATTAAGGTGCCTGGCAACACGCCAATTAAGGCGAATGCCAACGCAAAACGCGCGGTCAAACGTGCTCCAAACAATCCACTACGCAACTGCGACAGCAGGCGCACCGTGAGCGCGACGACCCAGACAAACAATGCCAGAGCAAGCGCGCCGTTCAGCCATAGCAACAAGCCTTGGTACTGAGCCACTCGCGAGGCGTTACCTGTTGACCAAGCCAGCAAGCCAAACAGGCCTGCACCACTGCTGACCCCAATAAATAACGCCAGACGAAGCAATCTGTTCATAGGCGCCACACCGCCAACGCTTCAAACAATGCGCCCGCGCCGGCTAGTCTAGGCAGTGCGTTCATTTATTGGGCCCCGCTTGCTGAATCGAAAAATCAAACGGTGCCCAAGGGCTTGCAAGCGACCAGGCACTGCGACTCGCTGCCTCAAGCTGAAGTGGCCGGGCGAGCTGAGAGGCATCGAGTCGCATCCTGATACGCCCGTCATAGCGCTGATTTTTATCAAACCGATCAGAAGGGGCCACGGGCCAGCCACGCACTTGCTTCAGCACCACCAGCGCCTCGTTTAAGGACTTGACTGGTAAAAACAAATCGCCGGTTGCCACACGCCATTGTTGCGTCAGTGCGTTGTAAGTCAAACGGCGAGTTAAGGTCGCCTCAACCAGAACTCGGTCAAACCACCACCACCTCGGCGAGGTGATTTTTAAATCAAACGTGAAGTAAAGTGGCACACCGCGCTCAGCGGCCTCAGTCACCACTCGACCAAGATCAAAGGTCAAGTCAAGGTCGAGCGTGAGTTGCCCCTCGGTGATCAAGGGTTCGATGCGCTCGATGCGAGGCTCTGCCGCTTGGCTCACCGTGGCGACCAGGCACATCAACACTGCAAGTACACCTAAAAGGCCTCGCTGACATCCCAGCAAAAAGGTAGCCCAAGCCGTCATGTTGTGATTAACACCTAAACCTGTCTAGCAAACAAAGCATAAAAGAAACCGTCTTGCCCTGCCGGTCGCTCGGCATTAGCCAAGCACGGTAACAACTGACCTGGCGCGGGCAGGCGTACCGCCTGAGCATGACGCTTTAAAAAGGCCTGGGCCTGCAGCTCGCACTCTTGCGGAAAAATCGAACACGTGACAAGTAATAATTTACCTCCGGGTGCGACCAGACTCCACAGTGAATCCAAAATCTCTCGTTGCAATTTTGCGGTCGGCTTGAGGTCTGTGAAGCGCCTCAACCAACGAATGTCGGGATGGCGCCTCACAATACCTGAGGCAGTGCATGGCACATCGGCGAGCACTGCGTCAAAGGGCTTGCCGTCCCACCACGTGTGCGCGCGCATGGCGCTCTCGGCGATCAACTCAACATCGTCATTGAGCAAGCCTAAGCGTTCAAGGTTTTGCTCGACACGGCCCATGCGTGCGTTGTCGATGTCAAGCGCTGTCAGTTTAAGTGCCGCGAGCTCAAGCATGTGTGCGGTTTTGCCACCGGGAGCCGCGCAGGCATCCAAGACTCGCATGCCGTCTTTTAATTCAAGCAAGGGGGCGGCAAGCTGTGCGCCCGCGTCTTGCACCGACCACCAACCCTGCGCGTAGCCCGGCAACGAAGCAATCGGCCGTGGCACATCGAGCACTAAGCCGGCCACCCCGAAAGGCGTTGCAGCGATACCTGCGGCGGCGAAGGCCTGTTCAACGGCCTCACGCGTGGTCGCGCGTAGATTGACCCGCAGCGCAAGAGGTGGATGCATGTTGGCCGTTTCAAGCAGACGCTGCCAGTCTTGCGGATAAGCCGTTTGCAACGCTTCAATCCACCATTTTGGGTGGTTGTACTGGGCCTCAAGATCATGCTCGAGCTGCGACAGCAACGCGGCGCGCTCGCGCTGAAAGCGACGCAAAATGGCGTTCACTAAGCCTTTGAAATTCAGCGTGTCGCGCTGCCCCTGCGTGGCCTGCACCGCCTGATCCACCAGCGTGTGCGCCGTATAGGTGGGCGCAGTGGCGTCGCGCTCGGCAGGGTCACTCAGCGCGACCTCTAGCAACAACAGGCTTAAGCCCAACAGCGCAAAGACGGTGGGGTTGGGCGGTACGCGATCCAGTAGCAGACGGCGCAGCGCCATCGCCTGACCCCAGTGTCGCATCGCATAAAAGCTTAAGGACTGCGCGGATGGCCGTAGCTCAGGCCGAACGTCGAGCAAGGCTTCAGTCAAAGACTGCCCGGTTTCAACCGCGCCAATGGCGCGCGCGGCGGCCAATAAACTATCAGAGAGTGCGGGGGCAGCTTGTGTCATGGGGTGATTGTAGGGGCTAGCGTCGATCGCGGGTAAAATCTCGCTCTCTTTCATGTGGGCTGCGGCCTGCCAGGTGACGTGCCATGTCCTCTCCCAAAGTCGGTTTTGTTAGTCTCGGCTGCCCTAAAGCGCTTGTCGACTCAGAGCGCATCCTCACACAATTGCGTACCGAAGGCTATGTCATTGTTCCCGACTACAACAACGCCGACGTGGTGGTAGTCAATACCTGCGGCTTTATTGATAGTGCCAAAGCCGAGTCCTTAGATGCGATCGGCGAGGCCATTGCCGAAAACGGCCGCGTCATTGTGACCGGCTGTATGGGGGTCGATGAGTCGGTGATTCGTGCCGTACACCCCAGCGTGCTGGCCGTGACCGGGCCGCAACAGTACGAACAAGTCGTGCGTGCGGTGCACGAAGCGGCACCGCCGAACCCTTTGCACGATCCGTTTACAGATTTGGTGCCGCCACAAGGGATCAAGCTGACCCCGCGCCACTACGCTTATCTCAAAATTTCTGAAGGCTGTAATCACCGCTGCAGCTTCTGCATCATCCCCTCAATGCGCGGCGATCTGGTCAGCCGCCCTGTGGGTGATGTGCTTGACGAAGCCCAGCGCTTAGCGCGCGCCGGGGTCAAAGAGCTGCTAGTGATTTCGCAAGACACCAGCGCCTACGGTGTCGACGTCAAATACCGCAGCGGCTTCTGGAACGGTCGCCCGGTGAAAACACGTATGACTGAGCTTTGCTCGGCCTTATCTGAATTAGGCATTTGGGTACGCCTGCACTATGTCTACCCGTACCCCAATGTCGACGAGGTCATTCCGTTGATGGCTGAAGGCAAAATTTTGCCTTATCTCGACATCCCGTTTCAGCACGCCAGCCCACGCATTTTGAAGGCCATGAAACGCCCCGCCTTTGAAGATCGCACGATGGCGCGGATCCATCGCTGGCGCGAGCAGTGCCCCGACATTACCTTGCGCTCAACCTTTATCGTTGGGTTTCCAGGCGAAACGGAAAGCGAATTTCAGTACCTGCTTGACTGGATGTCAGAAGCTCAGCTCGACCGCGTGGGCTGCTTTCAATACTCGCCTGTCGAGGGTGCCCCCGCCAATGCACTTGAGGGTGCTGTGCCTGATGAGGTCAAACAAGAGCGCTACGACCGTTTCATGGCTCATCAACAGGCGATTTCAACTGAACGCCTGGCGCGTAAAGTCGGCAAAGAGTTCGACGTCTTGATCGATGAGGTCGACGAAGACGGCGCGGTCGGGCGCTCAAGTGCTGACGCACCCGAAATCGACGGCAGCGTGTTTGTAGACAGTGCCGTGCCTCTGAAGCCAGGCGACATGGTGCGGGTGCGCGTCACTGACTCCGACGAGTATGACCTGTGGGCCGAACGGATTTAGTCTGATCACGATGCCTGCAGCCACAACCCTGCTTTCTGACCTAGATCCAACCCTCTTGCGCGTTGGATTTGCCGGCACCCCTGAGTTCTCAGCCCAGGCTCTGCAGGCGATTCTGGCAGCTGGGCTTAAGGTGCAGTTAGTACTCACTCAGCCTGATCGCCCATCAGGGCGTGGCCTTAAGCTCACACCTAGCGCCGTGAAGCAATACGCCCTCAAGCACGAAATCGCGATCACACAACCACGCAGCTTGCGGCTTGACGGCAAATATCCAGACGAGGCGCGCAGCGCGCAAGCCGCCTTGGATTTGGCTCAGCTCGACGTGTTAGTCGTTGCGGCTTACGGTCTGATCTTGCCAAATTGGGTGCTTACAACACCGCGCTACGGCTGCCTGAATATTCACGCTAGCCTTCTGCCGCGCTGGCGCGGAGCGGCGCCGATTCAACGCGCCATCGAAGCCGGTGACACCCAGACAGGCGTCACAATCATGCAAATGGACGAAGGTCTGGATACCGGCGCCATGCTATTGGTTGAGTCACTGGCCATCACAGAGACTGAGACTGCCGCGACCTTGCACGATAAGCTAGCCGAGCAAGGAGCGCGACTGATCGTGGCAGCTTTGCAGGCGCTTCCTCTTGGAACCTTAACCGCGCAACCCCAACCGCTTGAGGGCGCGACATATGCCTCAAAGCTTGATAAAGCCGAAGCTGCGTTAGATTTTTCCCAGCCAGCTGTGCAACTTGCCCGGCGGATTCGAGCTTTTAACCCGGCGCCCGGTGCCACGCTACATCTACCGGCGATTGACGAGTTGGTGAAGGTCTGGAACGCGGTCGCGGTCGCGTCCACAGACACGCGGGCTGAGCCCGGTACTGTCATCGGTGCCAGCCCCGAAGGGCTTGACCTTGCCACGGTGCAAGGCGTCTTACGCCTGACTGAACTACACCGCGCTGGCGGCAAACGGCAAAGCGCTGCGGCGTTTATTCAAGGTTACGGTGGCGCGTCGAAAGCTTGACGCGCGAAGGGGCTTAGCGCTCTTTGAGCTTGAGCACCAAAATCGTACCCGCCATCACAAACGTAATCGAGTTTGAAAAAATCAAGGGTAGCGACTCAATCAAAATGCCATACCCCAACCACAGAAGAATCCCTAGCGTAAACATCACATACATTGCCAGAGAAATCGCCTTGGTATCGCGAGTTTTAATTGTTTTATAGGTTTGTGGAAAAAACGCAGCGGTCGTTAAAAATGCCCCTGTGTACCCTAGGATTTCGATATGCATGAGTCTGATCTATGCCCGTTCAAGTTCGCGTTGTTCTTTACGCAAACGGGCTTTGAGGCGTGTTTGCTTTAAATACGACAAGTGCTGCACAAACACTTTGCCATTCAAATGATCGATCTCGTGCTGTACGCACACTGCCAGTAACCCTTCAGCATCAAACTCGTGCACCTCGCCCTCAAGGTTCAGCGCACGCACGCGCACCGTCGCGGGGCGCTCTACCTCGTCGTATACCCCGGGCACCGACAAACAGCCCTCCTCGTGGGTTTTTTGCTCGTCGCTCAACGACACGATCTCTGGGTTAATCAGCACCATCAAATCATCTTTGTTTTCGCTGACATCGATCACCACAACGCGCTCGTGCACGTCAATCTGGGTGGCTGCCAAGCCTACGCCCGGCGCGTCATACATCGTCTCGGCCATGTCAGCCGCCAGTTTGCGGATGCGATCTGTCACCGCAGCAACAGGCTTAGCGACCTTGTGCAGGCGTTTATCGGGGAAGTGCAAAATAGTCAGAAGAGCCATACGCGCAAAGTCGTTCAATTTGTAACGTTATTAACATTTTAATTTATTACCGGGGCAAATTCCAATGAAACCTTATTTACATCGCAGTCATCCAAACCCTCACCCGTCACGTGACAGACCAAGGCGGCTGACCATCTAGTTGTACGCTCCTTCGACTGCCAACGGACGGTATCGGTCTAAATCGCCGTGACCTAGGGCAAACCAAGGGGTTTCGGGCTTGACAACGGGTCAGCATGAACCGACGATCAGCGTTGGAATTTTTGTTCGAAGGGTTACGGTCTTATGAATCGGATTGGCATTGATGTCGGTGGCACATTTACAGATATTGTCTTGGTAGACGACAACACCGGACAAATCTGGTCGGCTAAGGTGCCTACCACCCCTGCAGATCGCGTAATCGGTGCGATGCACGGTTTTCATCGCATCTTAGAACTGAGTGGCAAAACAAGTACCGAGATTGGCTTTATCGGGCACGGCACCACCATGGCCACGAATATGATTGTCGAGGGTAAGGGTGCCAAAACGGCACTCATCACCACCGCTGGTTTTCGCGACATCCTTGAGCTACGCAGGGTCTCACGCCATGACCGTGCCGATTTGTATGACTTGCAATTTGAAAATCCTAAACCTCTGGTTGAGCGGCGCTGGCGCCTTGAAGTCGCTGAGCGTCTGCGCCCCGATGGCTCGGTCGAGACACCACTTGATCTTCAAGCACTGAAAAGCCTAGCTCAAAAGATCAAAGCCTCTGACATCGAAGCGGTGGCGATTTGTTTTTTGCATGCCTACGTGAACTCGGTGCACGAAAAACAAGCCTACGACGCTCTCAAGCGTTTGTTGCCGCAGCACTTCATCACAGCATCGCATCAGGTCAACCCTGAAATGCAAGAATACGAGCGCACGAGCTCGACGGTGATGAACGCCCTCTTAGGCCCCGTCTGTGGTCGCTATATCCATCATTTCGACAGCCAACTTCAAGCCGCAGGCTTTCGCGGCGAGCTGCTGTTCATGCAATCGAACGGTGGCTTGGCCTCAACGGCGGTGGTGGCTGCTAAGCCAATCGTGCTGCTTGAGTCAGGCCCTGCAGGTGGGGTCAGTGCCGCGGTGCGCGCCAGCGAACAATCCAAGTTGCCGGGTGTTCTGTTGGGGGACATGGGCGGCACTACCTTCGATGTATCACTGATTCGCGACTCGCGCCCCGAACTTCGCACCAGCAGCCTGCTACACACCCATGCGGTGCGCGCACCCACCATTGATATCGACTCAATTGGCGCAGGCGGCGGCTCGATCGCCTGGATTGACAGCGGCGGCGGGGTGCATATTGGCCCTCAAAGCGCAGGGGCTGACCCAGGGCCCGCCTGTTATGGCCGCGGCGGCAAACGCCCAACCGTCACAGACTGCAACGTTTTGCTGGGGTATGTCGACCCGAATTCATTTTTAGGTGGTGAGTTCAAACTTGATGCGCAAGCTGCCGCTGACGCCGTCGAAGAACATTTGGCCAAACCGCTAGGAGTCTCGGCATTAGAGGCGGCCTGGACCGTACGTGTCGTGGCCAACGCATTAATGGCGCAGGCAATGCGCCTGATGACCGTCGAGCGCGGCTTTGATCCTCGAGAACTATCCTATATGTGCTACGGTGGCGCGGGCCCTGTGCACGCCATCGACTTGGCCGAAGAACTCGAAATCAAAGAAGTGATTGTGCCGCCACTACCCGGTCTGTTCAGCGCCTTTGGCATGATTGTGGCCGATCGCCAATTTGATGGACAAACCGCGGTCGAAACCGAGCTTGAGGCCATTACACCCACCGCCATTGCGGCACTTTGTGCTGAGCTCAAGCAGCAAGCACTCGATACGTTTGGTGCGCAACAAAACACGCATCCTGTGCAAAGCCATTTTCGCGCAGACTGTCGCTACACAGGTCAGCCCGCCTCAATCTCAGTCGATATCCCGGCTAACTTGCTGAATGCAGCTGAGCAAAACAAACTGATAGCAACCATTCGTGCAGGCTTTGAGCTCAACCATAAGCGCATGTGGAACTTCACCAAACCCAACCAGCCGATTGTGCTGGTGAACTTACGCGTGCAGGCTAGCGTTCGAACAGGTTGGCGAGGTGTGGTGCAGCAGTCAAGCGCAAATGTCGCAGCGGCAGCGCACCCTGCAAAACGCACGCGTGAGGTCTACATTGACGGTCGTATGCAAGCGCTGCCTACCTACCAACGCTCAAACCTTGCTCCGCTCGCCGTGATTGCAGGGCCCGCCATTATTGAAGAACAAAGCAGCTGCTTGATTTTCAAAGCGGGCCAGACCGCACGGATCGATGCCGTGGGCAATTTGCGTATTTCACTTTAGGGTCAACATGCAAACGATTGTTTACGAAATTTTGCGCAACTCACTTTACGCTATCGCGCGTGAAATGAAGATCGCGATGATGCGCACCGCTGCCAGCCCGATTATGCATTTAGGCGCAGATGCCTCTGCCGCGGTCTTTGACGCACAGATGCAACTGGTCGCGCAAGGCAATGATATTCCAACGATGTTGGGCTCAGCCGTGATCTCAACCAAAGTCTCGGTTGAAGCGATTGGTCGCGACAACCTGCGCCCCGGCGATGTCATCATCAGCAACGACGCCTACCTTGGCGGAGGTAATCATCAGCCTGATATTCAGATCACGCGCCCAGTGTTTGTTGACAATGAAATCGTCGCCTTTGTGATGACCCGCGGCCACTGGAATGACATCGGAGGTCAGGCACCGGGCAGCTACGCACTGAACACGTGGGATATTTATGGCGAAGGCATCCGTATCCCGCCTGTGCTGCTGTTTCGTAACGATGAGATCGTACGCGACGTACAAAACATGATCGTCAGCAACACACGCGATCCAGAAGGTCGGCTACTCGATATTCAAGCGCAATATGCCGGCACCTTTGTTGGCGATCAACGGATTCAGTCCTTAGTTAAGAAGTATGGTGCAGACGCCCTGCGCGATGCCATGAAACGCTCGCTCGACCATTCTGAAACCTTGATGCGCGAAGCAATTCGCGGCATCCCTGATGGCGTGTATGAAGCCGAAGATTTCGTTGAGGGCGTGCAGTCGCCTGGTTGGTCGGGCGCGAATATCCCGATCAAAGTTAAAGTCACGGTCGCGGGCGATCAGATTCACTTTGATTACACCGGTACGGGCAAACAAGCGCGCGGTGGGATCAATTGCCCCTTAGCCGTCACCTGCAACAGTACCTGGTTTACGGTCAAAGCCCTGACCGATGTGGCGATACCCATTAATCAAGGTTGCTATCGCCCCGTGACGATCGAAGCGCCCTTGGGCAGCATCGTGAACTGTACCTTTCCAGCCTCGGTCGTGAGCGGCAACACTGAGACTTCACCACGCGTGATCGATCTTTGCTTAAAAGCCCTATCGCAAGCCGTACCCGAACGCGTGATTGGACAAAGCAACTGCGCAGCCTGTTCGGGCGTCTTTGGCGGGCGTGACCCCAACGAAGCACGCGTACGCCGCACTGGTAAAGAATTCATCAGCCTGGTCGAACCGCACGGCGGCGGCATGGGTGCTCGCGCAACGCGTGATGGCATTAATGGCATTCGCGTCTATGTGGGCAATGCGGGCGCCTTGCCCGTTGAGTTCATCGAACAGACCATGCCCATCACCGTCGAAGCCTGGGCGCTCGTACCCGACAGCGGCGGCGCCGGTCGGTGGCGTGGGGGCTTAACCTCACGGCGCACTTACCGCGTCGGCTTCGAAGAAGCCACCGTGACAGCGGCAGGCGAACGCGGCCAAGCGGCCCCAGAAGGCTATTTTGGCGGCTTGGCGGGCGGCCTGTTTGAATGCCGCATCGTGAGCCCTGACGGCACCGAACGCACCATGCCAAGCAAAGGAGCGACCGAGATCGTGCACTTAGGCGATCGAGTGCTTTTACAACCCGCCGGCAGTGGCGGCTACGGCGACCCGAAAGAGCGCGCTGTTGCTTCAATCGAGGCTGATCTGCTAGACGGCTACATCACGCTTGATGCGGCGCGCTCGCTGTACGGTTATCAAGGAAATATCGAATGACTCAACCACTGCCCTTGGCCGATGTGTGCGTCATTGAAATCGGCCATAGCATCGCCGCACCGTACGCCGGCCAGATTTTTTCGCAGTTAGGCGCACGGGTCATTAAGATCGAAAGCTCGACGAAAGGCGACTACGCCCGCGGCTGGGGGCCGCCCTTCATCGAGGGTGCTGCTGCGCTGTTTCATGCGATGAACAACGGTAAACAAAGTATTCGCGCCGACTTCAATGACAAAGAGTGCATCGCCCGCGTACGCGCTTTTATCCTTGAGCACGCCGATGTTGTGATTCAAAATCTCAAACCAGGCAACCTTGAAAGCCACGGACTCGGCGCACACGAGCTGACCGCTGAACAACCCTCTCTGATTTACTGCAACCTTGGTGCGTTTGGTGCCAGCGGACCACTACGCGACAAGCCGGGCTACGATCCACTGGCGCAAGCCTACAGCGGCATGATGAGTATTTTGGGACACGAAGGCGACGCCATGAGCCGTGTGCCTTTATCGCTGAACGACATGGGTACCGGGATGTGGACTGTGATTGGTGTGCTCTCGGCATTACGCACGCGCGATGCCGACCCTCAGGGGCGCGGTCAAATTGTCGATGTTTCTCTGTACGAAACCGCCCTGGCCTGGATGATGGTGCCTCTGTCTGATGCACTCGCAGGCGCGGCCTTACCCAAGCGTAGCGGTTCAAGTAGCCCGAACATTGTGCCGTATCAAGTGTTTGACTGCGCAGACCGTGCGATATTGGTCGCAGCAGGCAACGACACGCTTTACGCGCGACTCTGTCACGCGATGGAGTTGCCAGCACTGGCTCAAGACCCTCGCTTTATCGCCAACGGTGGTCGCGTTGAAAACCGTGTCGCGCTAATTAAGTTGTTACAAGCGCGCTTTAAAGAGTTGCCGGCTCAGACATGGCTTGCCAAACTTGAAACGGTGTCGATTCCGTGCGGCCCAATTCAAACGGTTGATCGCGTCATCGCCAACGAACAAACACAAGCGCTTGATATTTTGCGCACAACCCCGGATGGCAAAGCCACCACGGTTGCCTTGCCGCTGTCTTTTAACGGCCAACGTCCGCCCTTGGCGGGCAACACCCCTACACTGGGTGAACACGATTATTTGATGCATCCAGTCAACCAGCAAACCAACTCGGAGACATGATGTCTGTTGCTACGATTAATCTTGCCACACCTTATCAAACGCTAGCGCTGTCTTCGCCCTTTGAAGGTTTGCTGGTAGTTCAACTGAATCGCCCTAAAGTGGCCAACGCCCTGAACACCACCATGGGCGAAGAGTTGATACAAGTGTTCGGCACGCTCGAAGCCTCGCCTGAGCAGTTTCGCTGCGTCGTGTTAACTGGCGCTGGCGAAACTATTTTTTGTGGTGGCGCCGATCTCAAAGAGCGCGATGGTATGACCGATGCGCAGTTCAACACCCAACATTATTTGTTTGAGCGCATGGCGCGCGCGATTTATGACTGCCCGGTCCCCACGATTGCTTGCGTCAACGGCGCGGCCATCGCAGGCGGGCTTGAGCTGGCGTTATCGTGTGACTTTATCGTTGCCTCAGACAATGCGCGCTTTGGCTTTGCTGAAGTCAAACGCGGCATCATGCCAGGCGGTGGTGGCACGCAGCAATTGCCACGGGCCATTGGTGTTCGGCGCGCCAAAGAAGTCATCTTCACGGGCGATCCGTTTGATGCGCAAGAGGCATTGAATTTCGGCCTGCTGAATCATGTGTATCCCAAAGCGGCGCTCTACGACGAGACCATGAAACTCGTACAACGCATTCTTGCCAATGCCCCGATCGCTGTACGTCAAGCGAAAAAATCCATTACCTTTGGCCTGCAGATGGATATGCGTACAGGTATGTTCTTTGAAGTAGAAGCCTACAGCCGCCTAGTGGCAACCGATGACCGCATGGAAGGGATCCGCGCCTTTAACGAAAAGCGCCCACCAAAATTTACCGGTAAATAACGATAACCCCATAAGACTTACCCCGACCCGAGCAATCCGCTCAAACAACAGCAAGGAGACGACATGAAACTCACCAAACGTGCGAAAGACACTCAGGTAGCGCTTGTAAACAAAAATTTGCGCGGTTTACTAAAAGGCTTCGCACTGGCAGCAACACTTGGTGCCGCGCCGTTTATCGTATGCGCCCAAGCGCCTGCGGCCTGGGCGCCCAACAAACCCATCAAACTGATCGTGCCCTACCCGCCCGGTGGTGGCTCGGACACGATCGCGCGCATTATCGTCAACGGCTTAGGTAATAAACTAGGTCAAACGGTTGTGGTTGAAAACCGTGCAGGTGCAAACGGCGCGGTCGCGCACGAAGTCGTATTTAACGCGGCTCCCGATGGCTATACCCTGCTGCTCTCAAGCGCAGACACCTATTCGATGTACCCAGCGCTCTATCCCAACCCAAAATTTATTTCGGCAGAGTTTGTGCCGATCGCACCGGCAGCGGTCGTGAACTTTGTACTGATGGGTCGCCCAGGTCTTGAGGCTAAGAACGTACCTGAGCTGATTGCCCTGGCAAAAAAGGGCAAGCTGAGTTATTCGAGCTGGGGCAATGGTAGCGCCGGACATATCGCCATGGCTCAATTCAATCAAGTGACGAAAACCGACATGCTACACGTGCCCTATCAAGGTGCTGCACCAGCGGCGCAAGCTGCAATGGGTGGTCAGGTTGACTTAGCACTTGTGCCGGCCCCTTTGGCGGCAGGCTTTAAAACCAAGCTCATCCCGTATGGCGTGGCCTCTGCAAAGCGCGTCGAACTGATTAACGAAATCCCAACGCTTACCGAGCAAGGCACAGCCGTAGTTGCCCCGTCATGGGTGGGCGTGGTCGCTCCACCAAAAACACCTAACAACATCATCACCACACTTGCCAAAGCGTTTATTGAGACCTCTGCAGATCCGGAGGTTGGCAAGAAACTCAACGCTGCAGGCTTGGTGCCTTTGTATGGCTCAACGAAAGAGTTTGCTGACTACATCGCCAAAGACTACGCGTTTTGGGGAAAAGCCATTCGAGATGCCGGCATCAAAGTTGAAAACTAAAGTCTGATGACCAACGCGGCAAGACGCGACAGGGCTTGCGAGTAATAGTTACGGACATTCTTCCTCTGGACGGGAAGAATGTCCGCAGCTTTTGGTTAAAAGACGATACCGCGACTGCCTCCGCGTTCGGTTAAAAATCATCATTCGCCTCGTTTGGGATATTTTGATCCTACCGCAGCTTGGTTGCGCAACGCGGTTCGTGTCAAACTCGCCGCCATGCAAAATACTCTATCCGACGACGCGCTTGCCGCGTGGCTGCGTTTAAGCCTGCAACCTGGCATTGGGGCGATACATGCCCAACGACTATTACAAGCGTTTGACGACCCACGCGCGCTGTACCAAGCGTCGTACGCGACCCTGCGTGCCATCCTTTCTGCGCCTTTGGCCACTCAACTGGTACAACCCTTAAGCCCAGATACAGCCCACTACATTGAGCGCGCGCTGCGCTGGTCACAGGAACCCAGCCACGCGCTCATCACCCCCGCCCATCCTCTTTACCCAGAGCGCTTACGGCAAATGCCCGATGCACCGCTGGTGCTTTACGCCCGCGGTGCCTTGCGTCGGCTTGAACAGGATGCACTCGCGCTGGTGGGTGCGCGTAACGCCACGGCTGATGGTGTAGACCACGCACACGCCTTTGCCAGGTATCTGGCGCAACAAGGGTTTGCCATCGTCAGTGGCCTGGCGCACGGTATCGACGCAGCGGCACATCGAGGGGCGCTTGAGGCGGGTCCAGAGCACGGCGGCACCATTGCCGTATTAGGAACAGGCGCCGATATTATTTATCCCGCCTCACATCGCTCGCTTGCCGAAGATATTTTGTCGGCAGACGGTTTAATTTTGTCTGAGTTTGAGTTGGGTCGCCCAGCACTTGCGGCACATTTTCCAAAGCGTAACCGCATTGTGGCAGGGCTAAGCCTTGGGGTGGTGGTGGTTGAGGCGGCGCTCAAAAGCGGCTCGCTAATTACCGCCCGGCTCGCGGTTGACATGGGGCGCGAGGTCTTTGCCATCCCGGGGTCGATTCACTCGCCGCTTGCGCGTGGCCCCCATGCGCTGATCAAACAAGGCGCCAAACTTGTTGAGTCGGGCGCAGATATCTTGGCCGAATTACAACCTCGCGCAAATCGTACACACAAGGTAGCCAAAGGCTTGGCCTACACAACCTCGCAACCGACGCCAAACTCACCCACTTGGCACGCAATCGGCTACGATCCTATCACTGAGGATCAATTGCAACGTCGCACCGGTTTAGCGCCTGCGCAATTACAAGTTGAACTCTTTACCCTTGAACTCGAGGGTCACATTGCACGTCGAGGTCACGGTCAGTTTGTGCGTACCCCTACGCAATCGGTCAGCTAAACGAGTCACCACACTATGCATCAGCAACATCAACGCTTGAACCGCCTGCGCAGCTTAGTATGCGTGGGCTTCACTTCGGCCTTTTTACTGGGCGCGACTGCAGGCGTTGCACAGGCGCTTGATTGCAACATCACCCTTCAAACGGATGACGCCTTACGTTTTTTACCTGCGCATATTGTGGTGCCGGCTCAATGTAAAGACTTCACCGTTAAGCTGACGCACACCGGCCATCTGCCACCTTTGGCCATGTCACACAATTGGGTGTTGACAAAAAAAAGTGATCTCGATGGGGTAGCACGTACCGGCATGCTCGCGGGCGCTGACGTCCATCATGTTGACCAAAATGATAAGCGCGTCATTGCGCACACTAAGTTGATCGGCGCGGGCGAAACGACTTCTGTGACGTTTGCTGTTGCACAACTGAAAGCCGGCGAGCCGTATGTTTTTTTATGTACCTTTGCAGGCCATTCGCCCATTATGCGCGGCACGCTGAGCGTTCAGTAGCGCAACCTACTCAGCCAGAGTTCTTTGCGCGCGGCTTCTCGTGGCGCGTTTCGGGTTTGATGGCTTGGTGTTAGGCTCGGGACCAAAAGGCCGTAAAATCAGACACCACTAAATTTAGGTTCTTTATTATGACTATTCGTCACACTTTGAGTCAGCTCGCACGCTTGGTCGCTGTCCTAACATTCAGCGCCGCAGCGCTCACGCTGGCGCATGCCGCTGACTTCAACGCGGGCCCCCTTGAAATCAACGACTTATGGGTGCGAGGCTCTGTACCGGGTCAAACCAACGGTGCAGGCTATATGCAGATTAACAATCCCTCTGGCACAAGCGATCGCTTAGTGTCAGCGCAATCTGAAGCATCAACGCGCCTCGAACTGCATACTGTCCTTACCGAGAATGGCGTCGCCAAAATGCGCCAAGTACAGGGCATCGACATCCCCGCCAAAGGCTCAGCCAAACTTGCGCCTGGCGGCTTTCACCTGATGTTCTTGCAATTGACTGGGCCGTTTAAACAAGGCGACTTGATACCCGTTGTCTTAAAGTTTGAAAAAGCTGGCGAAGTACGTGTCAACTTTACCGTCAAGCCCTCGACCTTCAACCCGGGCAGCGCTGGCGAGCAAGGCCACGGCGGGATGAAGCACTAAGCATGAAGCACTAAGCGCTAAGCGCTAAGTAATCTTACTGAGTGCTAAATACTAGGCACTCAGCGCAGCGATACAGCCCTCAGGCTGGGGCTGCGCGGCTACCAAAGATCGCAGACCCCACCCGGATTTCGGTTGAGCCTTCTTCAATCGCCAGTTCAAAGTCCCCGCTCATCCCCATCGACAGGCGCTCAAGCGAAATCCCTGCGATGCCCTCTTGCAGGGCTTGATCGCGCAGCTGGCGTAACTGTGAAAAACACTTGCGTACAGCGATAGGGTCGTCTGAGAGCACGGCCATCGTCATCAGGCCTTTGACGTGCAAGCTTGGGTATTGAGACATTTGCCGTAAAAAAGACACAAGCTCTGCGGGCTCTAATCCCGACTTAGTGTCTTCGGTAGAAGTTTTAACTTGCACCAGCACGTCTAAGCTGCGGCCCTCGAGCTGCAACCGCCGCTCAAGCGCCTCGGCTAGCTCAAGCCGATCAAGTGACTGCAACTCGCTGGCATAGCGTGCCACCTCTTTGGCCTTGTTTGTTTGCAGGCTCCCAATCACAACCCAATGAACAGGACAGTCTGCTAGCAGCGGCGCCTTTTGTGCGACCTCTTGCATGCGGTTTTCGCCAAACCGAGTGAAACCCAACGTCAGGGCCTCGCGGATCGCATTGGAGTCAAACGTTTTGCTCACGGGTAATAAGGCAACCTCGGCAGGGTCGCGCCCCACCCGTGCACACGCGTCAGCCATCCGTGACTGAATCCGACTGATGCGCTGGGCCATCGTATCGGTCAACGCGTTGTGGTCTTGGGCGCTAGTGTGGTCTGAATTTGAAGAGGTGCTCATTGTGAGTCGCAAAAAAATCTTAAGGTTGAATGGCTTACACGGTAGTCAGTGCTCAGTACATCTTACGACAACGGACCAACGAAGCGAAGGATGCACCCGTTGAGTGCGTGTCTTTAGTTTGGGGCACCGAACTGGGGACCCGCACTGAAAGTGTGCGCAACACCTCCGCTTTATGTGATGAACCCGAACCCTGATTCAGAACCTAAGCAATGCTGTGATGGCAAGACTTCATCTCTTGTCCAAACATTGGGCCGCGCCCTACCCGTCTAGTGCAATCCGCTAGCGACTCTTGCCAAAACATCCGCGCCATCAAGAAGCTGGCACAACTTTTGCTTTTACTCTGTCAAGCATAGCCCTTAAGTCAAAAAAGCTATGCGGCCCTCGGACCGGCACCGCCGAATAATGATCGACTCAGGAGTTTAATGATGAAACGCAGATTAGTTCTTAAGCAGCTGACCGCTGCCAGCCTGTTAGCCATGACAGGTTTTGCAGGTACAGCTTTGGCGCAAGACACCATCAAAGTCGGGATCTTGCACTCGCTTTCAGGCACCATGGCCATTTCAGAAACCGCGTTGAAAGACGTCGCGTTGATGACCATCGACGAAATCAACGCCAAAGGCGGGGTCTTAGGCAAAAAGCTCGAGGCTGTGATCGTTGATCCAGCCTCAAACTGGCCTTTGTTTGCTGAAAAAGCACGTCAACTCGTTGCCCAAGACAAAGTCTCAGTGGTGTTTGGTTGCTGGACCTCTGTGTCGCGCAAATCAGTACTGCCCGTATTTAAAGAGTTGAACAGCCTGTTGTTCTACCCCGTGCAATACGAGGGCGAAGAGCTTGAGAAAAACGTGTTCTACACCGGTGCTGCACCGAACCAACAAGCCATCCCAGCTGTTGAATACCTGATGAGCGCAGACGGCGGCAGCGCCAAGCGTTTTGTATTGCTGGGCACTGACTATGTGTACCCACGTACAACCAACAAAATCTTGCGCGCCTTTTTGATTTCTAAGGGCGTGAAAGAAAGCGACATCGACGAAAAATACACACCGTTTGGTCACTCTGATTACCAAACCATCGTTGCTGACATCAAGAAATTTGCAGCCGGTGGCAAAACTGCTGTGATCTCGACCATCAACGGCGACTCAAACGTACCGTTTTACAAAGAACTGGGTAATGCCGGCCTGAAAGCCACTGACGTGCCTGTTATCGCGTTCTCGGTGGGCGAAGAAGAACTACGTGGCGTGGATACCAAACCTTTGGTCGGCCACCTTGCTGCCTGGAACTACTTTGAATCTATTAAGAACCCAGTGAACACTGAGTTTGTTGCCAAGTGGAAAGCGTACGCAAAAGCCAAGAACTTACCTAACTTTGCCACTGCAGTTACCAACGACCCAATGGAAGCCACGTACGTCGGCATGTACATGTGGAAGCAAGCCGTCGAGGCCGCTAAAACAACCGACACCGACAAAGTGATTGCGGCGATGGGCGGCCAAACGTTTGCGGCACCCGATGGTTTCACCATCATGATGGACAAGACCAATCATCACCTGCATAAGCCGGTTTATATCGGCGAAATTCAGGCGAACGGTCAGTTCAACGTGGTCTGGAAAAGCAAAGGCCCGATCCGCGCACAGCCCTGGAGCCCCTTCTTAGCGGGTAACGAAGGCAAACAAGGCCTGTAATACTTTCAATATGAGATTGCAACGACATGTTTTTGATCTACCCCTCCTTGAAACGGTGGCTGCTAACTGTTTTGCTTGCGTTACCGCTGCATTGCAGTTTGGCCGCCGACTTGGTCGAACCCTCAGTCTTGAAGGGCTTGGCCGGCGAAAGCAACGCCGAGCGGGTCGAGTCGATTACAGCGTTGGGGCAACTCACCACTCCTGGCGCAGCCGCAGTATTGGCTGCGTTGGGGGCGGGTAACGTTCTGATTACCTCTGACAATAAAGTTTTATTGTCGGTGGAGGGCGGCAGGGTAATCGACCCTACAACCGGTGAAGCGGTTGTAGCACCTGCTGGTGCCCAAGCACTTACCCTGAATAATCGTTTGCGCAGCGCTTTGCAGTCTGCGCTAGTGAGCGCCGATCTATTTTCGCCCCAGCGCGCCGTGCGCTTAGCGGCCGCACAACGCCTGCAGAAAGAAGCCGATCCGGCACGCGCGCCCTTACTCGAACGTGCGCTTGAAAATGAACAAGACTCCGCCATTAAAAGCGCCTTAAATATCGCACTGGCAAGCGCGTCACTCAAAAGCACCGATGCCGCCACGCGCCGCCGCGCTGTGGCGCTGCTGGGCGATAGCAAAAATCCGAGTTTCAAGCCTCTGTTGACAGCACTGGTCACACCCGACACCGCTGGCGCCTTCGCTGAGTCTGACGCAGACGTACGCGCGGCAGCAAAGATCGCCATCGCTCAAATCGAATGGCATCAAACCGTTGTCAGCTGGGTCGGCAATATTTTCTTCGGGATCAGCCTGGGTAGCGTGCTATTGCTCGCAGCGCTTGGTCTGGCGATCACCTTTGGCTTGATGGGCGTCATCAACATGGCGCACGGCGAGCTTTTAATGATTGGTGCTTACGCCACGTACCTTGTGCAGGGCCTGTTTAAACAATGGCTACCCGCCTACATCGACTGGTATGTGGTCGCCGCTTTGCCCGTTGCCTTTATCGTCACCGCACTTGTTGGGATGGCACTTGAACGCACCGTCATCCGCTGGCTCTATGGTCGCCCGCTTGAAACCTTGCTGGCGACTTGGGGCATTAGCTTGATCCTGATGCAATCTGTACGCAGCTTGTTTGGCGCACAAAACGTCGAGGTTGCCAACCCCAGCTGGATGAGTGGTGGCGTGACCATCTTGGGCAATCTGTCGCTCAGCTACAACCGTATCGTGATTGTTGGCTTCGCGCTCTGTGTGGTGGTCGTGGTGTGGTTGGTCTTAAACCACACGCGACTGGGGCTCTTCGTGCGCGCGATCACGCAAAATCGCCGCATGGCAGACTGTGTCGGCGTACCCACCGGCCGCATCGACATGCTGGCCTTTGGGCTGGGCTCTGGGATTGCTGGCCTGGCTGGCGTAGCGTTATCGCAGCTCAGCAACGTGGGGCCCGACCTTGGTCGTGGTTACATTGTCGATTCATTTATGGTGGTGGTGCTGGGCGGCGTCGGTCAACTGGCCGGCACCGTCGTAGCCGCGATGGGGCTCGGCGCCTTGAATAAAATCATCGAACCTTTCTGGGGAGCCGTGATCGCCAAAATCGCGATTTTGTTATTTATCGTGCTCTTTGTACAAAAGCGCCCACAGGGTCTGTTCGCACCTAAAGGGAGAAGCGCAGAATGAGTGTAGCCACCAGGGCGCCATCCGCCACAATATCCTTATCCTCAGCGCCCACCGCTTTATATTCGCCCAAGGCTTGGGCCGCGATCGCGATCGTCGTCGCGGTGTTTGCCTGTTTGCCCGCGTTTAACTTGCTGTTTCCGGTCGGGCACCCGCTACACGTTTCTTCGTTTGCGATCGCATTGATCGGCAAATTCATTTGCTACGCGATGGCCGCACTCGCGCTCGATCTCGTGTGGGGTTACACCGGCATTTTATCTTTAGGCCACGGCTTATTTTTTGCACTGGGCGGCTATGCCCACGGCATGTATTTGATGCGTGCGGGCAAAGCATCTGCCGATATCGTGCCCGACTTCATGACTTTTTTAAGCTGGAAAACCTACCCGTGGTTTTGGTCGTTTACCGAGCACTTTTGGTACGCGATGTTTTTAATGCTAGTCGTGCCAGGCTTACTCGCCTTTTTGTTTGGGTACTTCGCGTTTCGTTCGCGCATCAAGGGCGTGTATTTTTCAATCATCACGCAGGCGCTTACGTTTGCAGCGATGCTGTTATTTTTTAGAAATGAAACAGGCTTTGGTGGCAACAACGGCTTTACTGACTTTAAAAAGATTCTTGGGTTCGACATCACGTCGGCCAACACCCGCGCCGTGCTGTACTGGGTCAGCTTGGCGGCATTACTCGGCGCGCTAGTGTTAGGCCGCGCCATCACACAATCCAAGCTCGGTCGGATCCTCACCGCGATTCGCGATTCTGAAAGTCGCCTGCGCTTCTTGGGCTACGAACCATTAGGCTTCAAATTATTTATCTGGACTCTGTCTGCAATGCTATGCGCCGTGGCGGGCGCCCTGTACGTGCCACAAGTTGGCATTATTAATCCCGGCGAGATGTCGACCGAGAACTCAATCGAAATGGTGATCTGGGTGGCAACCGGTGGACGGGGCACCTTGATCGGACCCATCATTGGCGCGGGTACCATCAACGGCTTGAAGACCTGGTTCACCAGTGTGTTTCCAGAGTTCTGGCTGTACGCACTGGGCTTGATTTTTGTGCTGGTGACGATATTTTTACCGCAAGGTATTGTGGGCTTGGTGCGCAAACTTAGTCAACGCAGCAAAGGAGAGAAGGCATGAATACGCAAGCCATCGCTTCACACGATGCCGTAGAAGCCCGCACCAAAAGTAACGGTGCCGGTGGCGGCGCCTCCTATGGCCGACTCAAAACCCCGGGGGTCGACACCACGCACGGAGCCATCCTGTATCTCGAGTCGATCAGCGTTGTCTTTGACGGTTTTCGCGCACTCAACGATTTATCGATTGACATCGGCGTAGGCGAACTACGTTGTGTGATTGGCCCCAACGGCGCCGGCAAAACCACCATGATGGATGTCATCACTGGCAAAACAAAGCCCACCTCAGGTACAGCGTTTTTTGGGCAAAACATCGACCTCACCAAGATGCACGAGGCGCAAATTGCTGACGTTGGTATTGGCCGAAAATTTCAACGCCCCACCGTCTTTGAAAATCACACGGTTTTTGAAAACTTAGAACTCGCCATGAAAACCAACAAGCGCGTGAAATCGACCTTGTTTGCCCGTTTAAATAGCACTGATCGCGACAAGATCGCCGCCACCCTCGAGCTGTTGCGTTTAATGCGCGAACACAAACGCCCGGCTGGCTTGCTGTCGCACGGCCAAAAACAATGGCTTGAGATTGGGATGCTGTTGATGCAAGAGCCCCTACTGCTTTTGCTCGATGAGCCCGTCGCAGGCATGACCGACGCCGAAACCGAACGGACCGGCGAGTTACTCAACGATCTGCGCGGCAAGCATTCACTGATGGTGGTTGAGCACGACATGGATTTTGTGAACCAGATTTCTCAGGGTGGCAAAGTCACTGTTTTGTGCGAAGGCTCGGTTTTAGCTGAAGGCACCATGCAACAAGTTCAAGCCGATCAACGCGTGATTGAAGTCTATTTAGGTCGCTAGGCCATGCTCAACGTTCAAGACACCAATCGGCCTAAGCCATGCAAAACGCAAGTGATCAATCAGGCTACGCCATGCTAAACGTTCAAGAGATCAACCAGTATTACGGCAGCAGCCACACCCTGCGCGGCGTCACCCTGTCGGTCAAGCAGGGCGAATGCATGGCCTTGCTGGGGCGCAACGGCGTAGGCAAAACCACCCTACTGCAATGCCTAATGGGCGTGCAACCCTTGGCCTCGGGTAGCATCCACTTTAACGGCCAAGACATCAGCAAGCTCGCCCCCCATGCACGTGCCGCGCTCGGCATAGCCTACGTGCCACAAGGCCGCGAAATCTTTGCTCGCCTGACCGTCGAAGAAAATATCCTAATGGGCATGGCCACCAAACCCAGCCAACAAGCCAAGCGCATTAAAAACGAAATTTTTGACCTATTCCCCGTGCTACGCACCATGCTGTCACGACGCGGCGGCGACCTCTCAGGCGGCCAGCAACAGCAACTCGCCATCGCACGTGCGCTAGTCGCCGAACCCAAACTCATCATCTTTGACGAACCCACCGAAGGCATCCAGCCCTCAATCATCAAAGACATCGGCCGCGTCATCCGACTGTTACGCGACCGCGGCGACATCGCCATTCTGCTGTGCGAACAATACTTCGACTTCGCCCAAGAATTAGCCGACCGCTTCGTCGTCTTATCAAGAGGCGAAGTCGTCGCCCAAGGCGACCAATCCCAAATGGACAGCGAAGACGTCAAACGACACCTGTCGGTGTAAAGACAACGCCAACCGTCCACTTCAACCCCAGCCACGGCGTCCAGCGTAAGCGAAGGAGCCGCGTATTTTTTGCTCAGCACAAAAATACCGGTCCGCAGCGCACGCAAGACGACGTGGCGTGCGCCAAGCGACAGGATCTTGCCAGAATACCCCCACGCCGCCCACACCCGCGCCCTAGCGCAAACCCCCGCCATCTGATTACACTCAACCACTTATTTAAAATCAACGCGAAGCAACACGCGAGGCAAGAAACATGTGGGATGTAATCGTAGTGGGTGGCGGCAACGCAGCCCTTTGTAGCGCCCTAATGGCGCGTGAAGCCGGCGCTAGCGTCCTAATCCTCGAGGCCTCGCCCAAAGAATGGCGCGGCGGCAACTCACAGCACACCCGCAACCTGCGCTGCATGCACGATGCCCCACAAGATGTTTTAGTCGATGCTTACACCGAAGAAGAATACTGGCAAGATCTTTTAAAAGTCACCGGCGGCCAAACCAACGAGGCACTCGCACGCATGGTGATTCGCGAATCATCGACATGCCGCGACTGGATGCGCAAGCATGGCGTACATTTTCAACCGCCCCTGTCGGGCACACTACACGTGGCCCGCACCAACGCCTTTTTTATGGGTGGCGGCAAAGCCTTAGTCAACGCGTACTTTGCCAGCGCCGAAAAACTCGGAATCGATATTTTGTACGACTCACCCGTTGACGACCTCGAAATCAAAGACGGCAAGTTTATCGCCGCCAAAGTCGGCGACAAGCGCTATGCCGGCAACGCCTGTGTCTTGGGCTGTGGCGGCTTTGAATCTGACCGCGCCTGGCTGCGCGAGGCCTGGGGCCAAAACGAGCTGGGCGAATGGCCGGCCGATAACTTCTTGATTCGTGGCACACGCTACAACATGGGTGTTGTGCTTAAAGTCATGATGCGCGCAGGCGCCGACACCATGGGCGACCCGACTCAAGCACACTGCGTGGCCATTGATGCGCGCTCACCGCTGTATGACGGCGGCATCTGCACACGTATCGATGCTGTTTCGCTGGGGATTGTGGTCAATCGTGAAGCCAAACGCTTTTACGACGAAGGCGAAGACTTCTGGCCCAAGCGCTATGCCTTGTGGGGCCGCTTGGTCGCCTTGCAACCGGGCCAAATCGCCTACTCAATTATTGATGTCAAATCAGTAGGGCGTTTTATGCCGGCCGTATTTGAAAACATCAAAGCTGACACCTTACCTGAACTTGCAGGCAAGCTCGGGCTCGACCCAGAAGTCTTTATGCAAACCATCAACGAATTCAACGCAGCCTGCCAACCCGGCACCTTCAATCATACGATTCAAGATGATTGCCACACCCAAGGTCTGACCCCAGAAAAAACCCACTGGGCCTTACCGATTGAGAAGGGTCCCTTCTTTGGATATCCCGTACGGCCTGGTGTGACCTTCACGTATTTCGGTTTAACCACCGACGAAAAAGCCAGCGTCTTTTTTGACGGCAAAGCCAGCCCCAACCTGTTCGCCGCTGGCGAGATCAATGCCGGCAACGTTTTAGGTAAAGGCTATACCGCAGGCGTCGGGATGTCGATCGGCACAGCCTTCGGTCGCATCGCTGGCACACAGGCCGCGCTGGCCGCACAAAAAATCAAAGAAGGATCCACACATGCAATCGCTTGAATCCCTGACCCGCGAGGCACAAGGCCTGGCCGGTGCCTCTGAACACTCAATTACCTGGCACAGCAAAGGCCTCAGTGCTAACGAGACAGAAGTCGCACGGCAAATGCAGATCTGTAACGCTTGCCGTTACTGCGAAGGCTTTTGCGCCGTATTTCCGGCCATGGCGCGGCGCCTACAGTTCGACAGCAAGGCGGATCTGAATTATTTAGCCAACCTTTGCCACAACTGCGGCGCGTGCTTGCACGCCTGTCAATACGCGCCTCCACATGAGTTTGCTGTCAACGTACCGCAAGCGATGGCCAAGGTGCGTTTAGAAACCTATACGGATTTTGCCTGGCCTGCGGCCATGGGTACGCTTTACAAAAACAATGGGTTAACCGTGGCCTTGGCAACCGCCTTCGGCTTGGCACTATTTTTGGTCTTAACGCTGTTATTTACGGGTAAGCTCATACACGAGCCACTTGCGGGTAACTTCTATGCGGTGTTTCCGCACAACACGCTGGCCTTGATGTTTGGTGCCGTTTTTGGCTTTGCCGTTTTGGCGCTGGGGATCGGTGTGACGCGCTTCTGGAAAGAAATCACCCCCGGTGCCGCCAGTGCAGCTGCCTTGGGTGAAGCCACCCATAACGTTTTAGGGATGAAATATCTCGATGGCGGCCACGGCCAAGGCTGTAACGATGAAGACGATCTCTTCACGCTGCGCCGCAGGCGCTTTCACCATCTGACCTTTTACGGTTTTATGCTGTGCTTTGCCGCAACCTCGGTCGCCACGCTCTATCACTATGTGCTCGGCCTGCAAGCGCCTTACGCCTACACAAGCCTGCCCGTGATTTTGGGCACCGTTGGCGGCATTGGTCTGCTCATTGGGCCGGCCGGCCTGCTCTGGCTGAATCTGCGACGCTCACCGCTACACGGCGATGCTGCACAAAAACCCATGGATATCGCGTTTATTGTGTTGCTGTTTACCGTCAGCCTGACTGGGCTTGCCTTACTCATTTGGCGTGATACCAGCTATATGGCGCTTTGGCTGGCGATTCATTTGGGTTTTGTGATGGCGCTGTTTTTTACTCTGCCTTACGGCAAGTTTGCCCACGGCATCTATCGGACAGCAGCCTTGCTGAAATGGTCGATTGAAAAACGCCAGCCTAACAAACTGGCGCTTGGCGGCGATTGAAACGGCGCACGATGACCTGATACGATCTGGCTCCTTGCAAAAAGGATGTCAGGCCTTTGGGATGTTTGCTTTTTTAAGCAGTTTCTTTTCGCTTGAAACCAGCTGTTTTTGATCCCAACATTCGCTGAATACCCAGCTTTTGTTGGGCCCAAAAGCCTCGGCCGTAGTCGCGCCCGCCCGCTTCTGGCTGCTGGTCATGCACACCGGTTGGCACATACCCGGTGTCAAACTTGGCGGTGCGAAATACAATATCCCAAATCGGAAACAACACAGAAAAGTTGTGACCCTTGGCCGGCCCTGCGCTTGACTCATCGTACGCCAACGAATGGTGAAAGCGGTGAAACTTTGGGCTCACCAACAGGCGATCGCCCCATTTGCCAAAGTACATGCGAACGTTCGCGTGCGAGAAGCTTTCAACCAACTGGGTAAAGACCACAATCAAGACAAACTGCCCAGGCTTGACGCCAATCAACTGCGCCACCAGCACCAACACGGTATCGCGCAATAAGCTATCGAGTAAATGGTTACGGTTGTCGCTCCACATGGTCATTTGACGCTGACTGTGATGCACCGAGTGCAAACCCCAAAACCAATTAAAGCGATGTTGCGCACGATGATAAAAATAATCAACGGCATCAAAGACCAACAAATACAACAACAAGCTAACGATCGCGCCGTCGGTGACGCCGGGCCAGATCCCATCAAGATGCCAGGGCGAAAAGCCCATTAACCCTGCTTGGCCAAAGAGCCAGTCCCACAGCGGATCGATCATAAAAAACAGACCAAGTCTAAACACCCCTAAGCGATGAATCAGCGTGTACAAAAAATCGATGCGAATCTGCTGACGATCACGCACGGGCTCGGCTGGCCACACGCGTTGCATGGTGCCGAATACAACGACCAACAAAACAATTTGCAACAAGCCAATTAATAGCCACATCGTGCCATCGTAAGCGTCTTCAATCACGCCACTCAGGCCCGCGTGAAATAACAGCGGCTGCACCAATGACTCGAAGAGCCACTGTTGTGCTTGGTCAAAGAGTTCAATCATTTGATTCATTACTTTTTATATCTTTTGGTTGAGGCATGGCTTGCCGCTCGGGCGCTAACACGTCTATTGCCGCGGGGCTTAATTCTCTGGCAGGCGGCACGACTGCGCCGTCAAGCACACCCATCACCGACTTACGCGCCTGAATTTTTTCACGATAGGCTGGGTGCGAATCCATGGTCGCAAAACAAAAGCCCTTTTGCTTAAGACCAACAACTAAAGGCTCAAGTACCGCCGGCGCCCAGGGATCTTGCCGCGACCAAATCCCTAAATGCGCTACCAAAATATCGCCACTACGAATATTGCGCAAGGCGCGCTCAAGCAATAACGTATTGGGATACTGATCGCTTGGTAATTCATCACCCAAAAAACCTGCGGGCGCCCAACCGACGTGCTCGTACCCGCACTCTTGTGCGGCTCGCAGTAAGGCTGGTGAAGTTTTACCGCCGGCAGCTCGAAACAGTGGCAAAATTTTTTGACCCGTCATGTCTTCAAAGCGCTTTGCTGGGCGACCCAACTCTTCGCAATACTGAGCGCCTGTCCAAGTAAAACTTTTTCCTGGCTGTGGCCCGGCGCTTGGCCGCATTAAAAATCGCCCGTCCGCTGTGTCGCTTAACCAGTACACGTGATCAAACGTGTGCGAGCCAAAGGCATGACCTTGCGCGGCGAGCGCCCTCCACCAAGGCGCCCACACTTCATCCAAGCTTGTGCCGCCCGTGCGTGTGGGCTCATTGGCCAAAAAGAAAGTCGCACGCACCTGATGCCGCGACAGCACCTCAGCCACGAAGGGGGCAACCTGCATGTGTCCGGTGTCAAACGTCAGGTACACCGGTCTCTCACACCCAGCGCGCACAGCCGACGAAGTTGGCGAACCTAACAAGGCGGTCGCACAAGACGATAGCCCTAAACCCAGTAAAAGCTTATAGACGGCTCGCATGATTCAGCGTCCAAACTCCGTGCGGCGACTTGCCCACCTGTACCTGTTGCGTGATGGTTTTTTTCTCGATGTCGAGCGCTACCAATTTGCCGGCCCAGCGCGCAGTAAACAACAAGGTCTTGCCATCGGCGAGCATTTCCATGCAATCGGGGCCTGCGGGAGTTTTGTACGTGTCGACCACGCTCAAGGTCGTCACATCAATACGGCTAATCGTGTTGGCGCTGCGGTTACTGACAAACACGTGCCGCTTATCGCCCTGTGACCGAAAGGCGTGCGCGCCCTGGCCAGTCGGAATACGCTTGGTTAACACGGCTTTTTTTGCGCCCGCCACGTCATAGACCTCTACCTCAGCTGCACCCGTTAGACCAATCAGCAACGTCTTATCATCGGGGGCAAGATACAAATCCGCTGGCGTCTTTCCTGTTGAGATCGTCCAGAGTGGTTTTTGCGTTGCCAAATCAACCGCCATGAGTTCGTGGCTGTCTTGCAAGGTGAAATACGCGGTCGTGCTTTTGCTATCAATCGCGATATGACTAGGCGTTTTACCCGCAGGCAAACGCTTGACCAAGTGCATTTGAAACTCGCCGTTTTTCATCTCCCAGCGATAGATATCAACGTGATTCAAACGATTGGCTGCCGTGACAAACCATTTCATATCAGGCGAAAACCGCAAATGGTAAGGGTCTAGGATATTTTTCAGCGTACGCTGCACTTCGCCGGTATGTGGATCCAAAAACGTAATTGAATCACCTTCGGCATTTGCCACCATGACCGATTTGTTATCGGGCGTCAGATACAAATGGTGAGGCTCTTTGCCAACCGGCACTCGCTTGATTTCTTTGTAGGTGATAGGGTCAATCACGCTGACGTTAGCGTTGAGTGAGTTGAGCACCAGGATGGGAGGGGCTGCGTTTGCAGTCGCGGCCCAGAACAAACCAAGAGTCAAAGTCAGCGCAACGGCCAAACCGCGGATAGAAGAACTGAGATTATGCATACAACGCCGAAAAGTTTGTCAAAGAAAGCAACAATGGTGATTCAAAGCGTATTTTCGCACGGCAAGCGCCAAAGCCCACAGGCTTTTAAATAAAACCCTTATCGCGTAAGGGATTCGCCATTTTTTTCTAGGTCAAGCAACCAAGGTGGCGGGCTCAGTACACCTCTACTCAACAGGATGTCTCTTTTCGAGGGCAACTCGTTGCGCGCGCCGCCCCTTCACACTAAATTTGCGCGCCGGTTGACTTCACAACAGCACCCCATTTAGCAATCTCTGCTTCAATAAACGCCTTAAATTGAGCGGGCGTACTCGACAAGCTGTCGGCTGCTTGCGCTGCAAAAGTCTCTTGTACGTCTTTCATTCGCGAAATTGCCACGCAGACCTGATTCAATTTTTCTACGATGTCTCGAGGTGTGCCCTTGGGAGCGAATAAACCATTCCAAGACGTGATTTCAAAATCAGGCACCCCGGCCTCGGCCATGGTGGGCACATCCGGCAACAGCGACAAACGCTTGGCCGAACAAACCGCCAACGCTTTTAGCTGACCCGACTGAATACTCGGAATCGCCGACAACGCGGTTTTAAATCCCAACTGCGTGACGCCGGTGATCGTATCGGTCAAGGCTGGTGCAGCCCCTTTGTAGGCAACGTGCGTCATTTTTATATTGAAACGCTGCAACAGCATTTCACCTGCCAGATGTGGCGTCGTACCAACCCCCGAGGTCGCATAGTTTAGGGAGTCGGGTTTAGCGCGCGCCAAGGCGATCAACTCTTGCACGGTATTGACGGGCAACTTCGGCGTCACCACCAAGACCGCTGGTGCCGAACTCAGCATTGAAATCGGCTCAAAATCACGAACAATGTCGTAACCAGGATTTTTGTATAGGGTCATGTTGATGGCATTGGCAACAGTTCCTAAAAATATCGTGTAGCCATCAGGTGCGCCGCGCGCAGCCAGCTCGCTACCAATATTTGAACCCCCACCTGGTTTATTCTCAATCACGACGCGTTGACCGAGCAGGTCATACATCTTGGCTGTAATAATTCGCGCGGTCACGTCAGTCGATCCGCCCGGCCCGAAAGCCACAATCATTTTGATTGTCTGAGTCGGGTACCCGGCTTTAGTTTGCGCAAAGGCCGGCAACGCAATACTTGCACCTAACGCAAGGCCAGTCTCGATAAAGTGACGACGCTTCATTTGATCTCCATTAAGATATCATTTCTGATCCGCGCTTCGCTACGATAGCCAGC
>CAMEAW010000022.1 GCA_945911685.1 Bordetella parapertussis | reverse complement strand
TACAACAGCCAATTAGGCGTCCAGATTGAAAGATATTCGCGAAACAGAATATAGAAAAATGCACCTATCACCGGCCCGAGCAAACTGTGCATGCCACCAATCACTACCATCGCCAGCAGCTCACCCGAAAACGTGACCGAGGTTGGATCCGCTGACGCAAAGCGATAGTGAAACGCTAGCAGGCTACCGGCCAGCGCCGTGACAGTGCCCGAAATCGCGAAGGCAAATAATTTGTATCGCTGCGTGTCATAGCCTTGAAACTGTGCACGTTGTTCGTTTTCTCGGATGGCCGCAAGCACATGACCAAAAGGCGAACGCGACACGCGCCAAATAAGATACAAGACAAGCCAGCCGATGATGCTCACGGCGATTAAATAAGGCACAGGCTGATCAAGCTGCAAAGCGCCCATTGCGGGGCGAACAACATTACCCAAGCCGTTCTCACCACCCGTCAGCGCTGTCCAACGAAAGGCAATGGCAAACGTCAGTGCCGAAAACGCTAAGGTCAGCAGCGAAAAGTACACGCCTCGTCGGCGCAAGATCAGCGCACCGACCAAGGTGGCAAGCAGTCCACAAAATACGATTGTGAACAAGATCGGCATCACCATCTGCCCTTCGAACCAGTACTTCTGTGATAACGCCGCAGCGTAGGCGCCGATACCAAAAAAGGCGCCATGCCCAAACGACGTTAAGCCTGTATGGCCGACCAACAGATTCAACCCCAAGGCTGCCATGGCGTAGATCACCACATCGGTGGCGGTACCAGGAGTCAAGCCCAGTGCCCGCATGATGAAAGGCGAAATCAGCAGCCCCAACAGGGCTAAACCCAGAGGCAAATATTTTTGTGTGTTTACGTTTGTCATGCCAGCTTCTTATTCAAATCGCTCAATGCGCTCACCCAGCAAACCACGCGGGCGCAACAGCAGAACTAAAATCATCAATACATACATTGAGGCTTCAGAGGCAGGCGGGTAAAAGAAAGTTGTAATGCCTCGCACAACCCCCACCAATACCGCGGCGAGCACAACACCCCAAAAGCTTCCCATTCCGCCAATCACCACCACAACAAAGGCCGCTGTCATGATTTCGGCACCCATGGCAGGGTGCACACCTGCCAGAGGGGCAAGTAACACGCCGGCCAACGCAGCCAGGCTCACGCCCAGCACCACGGCGCCGGTCATGTAGTGATTTAAACGAATCCCCAAGACAGCAACCATGTCAGGGCGTTGGGTGCCCGCGCGCACCACGCGACCAAAGGCAGTCTTATTTAACAAAAACCAAAGACCAATCATGGCACCGATCACCACTAATAACATTACGAGGCGATAGCGCGAATAAATAAAATCACCCAATACGATCTGGCCTTTCAAGGCTGATGGAATCGAGTACGCCAAGGGGCTCGAACCCCAAATCATTCGAATGATTTGCTCGGCGATCATCGCCAAACCAAAGGTGAGTAACAAGCCTAAAATTGGATCGCTTTGATAAAAGCGGCGCAACAAATAACGCTCGAACGCAATGCCTAATAACCCCACTAACACGGGCGAAAGCACCAGCGCCCCGCCAAAGCCGACGTACTGCGTCAACACGACCGCGCCGTAGGCACCCAGCGCATAAAACGCACCATGCGCCAAATTGACGATTCCGCCTAAGCTAAAAATCAGCGAAAGCCCAAGCGCGATCAGAAGGTAATAGCCTCCAATCATGAGGCCATTTAAAACTTGTTCTAAAAAAAAGATGAATTGCATCGACATTCAAACCATAAAAATAAAACGACTCCCGTAACCTTGTCAGATCACGGGAGTGAATCAGCCTACAAAAGGCTTAGAGCTAGTGTGAACCCGCTTAAGTAATATTGCAGGGATTCTCTTCGCGCGTTGGTGCAATGATTTCGAGTGATTCATTGGCGTTAGGCACCGTGGCGCCCAACTGCAAGAAATCCCACTTGTCCTTGGCTGCACCTTTTTTCTTAGGTGTTAGCGTGTACATCTGTTGCATCAGCTGATGATCCCAGGAACGGAAGTAACCAGGACGAGTCTTCATGATGTCAAACTGTGCGCCTTTTTCAAAGTTCTCAATGACTTTCATTGAGTCGGTCGATTTGAGCTCATTCATGGCCTGCGCCATCATTTTCATGACGGTGTAATCGCCCCAAGCCTGATTTTCAGGAGGCTTACCGTGACGTTTGACAAATTCAGCGACAAACGCTTTTGAGCTTGGCGAGTCGACATCATGGTGCCATGGCACAGGCCACGTCCCCAAGAAGTTATCGGCACCAGCACCCCAGGCCAATGCGGTATCAAAACCAAAACCGGCGATCGGGAAAGGCAGGCCATACTCAGAGTATTGCTTCATGAAACTGGTGATCTGCGTACCAGCCAAGTTAGAAATCACGATATCGGGTTTAGCCTGACGAATCTTCAACATGTAGGCCGAGTAGTCAGTCGCATCTGTTGGCACTTTGTCTTCGCCGGCGATCTTGCCACCCTGCGCTGCTAAAAAGCGGCTAGCAACGCGTGTCAGGTCATGGCCAAACGCATAGTCAGCTGTCAAGAAATACCATGACTTACCTTTAACCATCCCTTGTTGCAGCAACGCACGACCCAGCGTGTTGACATACATTGAGTTTGCGCACTCAACGTGAAACATAAACTTATTGCAGCTTTTGCCACGCAACTCGTCAGAGTTACCACCGGTATTGATAAAAATCTTTTTGTTACGCAACGCTACTTGGCTGATCGCCAAGCCCGAGGCCGAGTTAATTTCACCCAGCAGGCACATCACGCCATCGCGCTCAAACATACGCTGGGCTTTACTTGCTGCCGTGGCTGGATTCACAGAGTCTTCTGAAATGAGCTCGACCTGACGCCCAGTGATGCCACCCGCTTTATTGACCTCATCGACGGCTAGCTTGATTCCCATCGTGCCGTACTCACCGAGTGGACCTAAAAAGCCGGTCAAGGGGGTTAAGTGACCGATACGGATTTTGTCAGACTGCGCTTTGACAATCGCAGGCAAGCCCAAGAGGGCCATCGCACCCGCGGCTGAACCCGCTTGCAATAGCTGGCGACGTGATTTTGATGCTTCGTTCATTGCTGCTCCTCGTTTTGTTGTCGGGGTTCTAGCGAACCGCACGTTGAGAGCATAGAGTGGCTTTGAGTGCAGACTCAAATGCGCAGGCTACGCCCTCTTGACTATAGGAGCCAAGTCGCCATTCGTCAACGCCAAAGACATAGCACTTACCCTAGGAGTCGGCACTTTTGCATCATTAGTCAACGCGTACGCCGGTTCGTTTCACAATATCCACCCACTTGCTGGCCTCTTTGGCCCAATATGAGTCGATCACGTCACCTCAAACGGGCTAAGATTGAACACTCATTAATTTTCCAAATCCTAGTCAATGGCTGTCGGGACTCGTCCCTTTTTTCAACCTTCTTCGCAGCCTTGCTTAGCACCATCACAAAACTAAACCAATGAATCTGATACCTCTAAAAATATTTGCAGCGCTGCTGATGGCAGTTTACGGCGCCATCAGTGCGGCACAACCTAAAAGTGGGTTTCCTGATAAGCCCATTACGATGGTTGTCCCCTACCCCGCTGGGCAATCCGTCGACTCGCTTGCGCGCATGATGGGCGAAGGCCTGACTAAGTATCTTGGGCAACCCGTCGTTATTGATAACAAAGCTGGCGCAGGCGGCACAATCGGTAGTAAATATTTGATTCGGATGCCTGCCGATGGCTATACGCTTAGTATGAACGCCAGCGGCCCATTGGGGATCGCACCCCACCTCTTCAAAGAGGCCAATTACGATCCACGCACAGACTTCACGCCCATCATGCTGGTGGCTGCAGTCGCGCAAACGCTCGTTGTATCTTCAAAATCAAATATTAAATCTCTTGCCGACCTAGTCGCTGCGGCCAAAGCTAGGCCCAACAGCTTAAATTTCGGCTCGCCAGGCAATGGTTCAACCAGCCATCTGACACAAGAGATGTTCAAGCAAGTGGCTGGTATCAAGATGCAACACGTACCCTACAAGGGTGGCCCTGCTGCGGTCACCGACCTACTGGGCGGACAGATCGAGGTACTCTTTGAAGCTGCACCGTTAGTCATCCCCTTCATCAACCGAGGTGAGCTGCGCGCCTTGGCCGTGAGTACTGCCAAACCCATTGATACGCTACCGAATGTGCGTCCAGTCGCTTTGCAAGGACTTGAGGGCTTTGAGGCCGTTGGTTGGATGGGAATCGTTGGGCCGGCTGGCATGGACCCCGCACGCGTTGAGGTGCTGTCCAAGGCACTCATGCAATCGATTGCTGATCCAGCGATTCGAGCAAAACTTGATTCAACCGGCATGCTGACGATTGGCGGCACCCCAAAAGAATTCGCTAGCTTTATCAAGAGCGAATACGCGAAGTGGGGTGACGTGATTCAAAAAGCTGGTGTCAAACTTGAGTAGCGATCACTTCTTGACTTCAGATGGCTTAGGCTTGTCTTTGTAAACACCTGCCCAAAAGATAATGGCTTCAGCGTAAAACTTTTCAGCTTCAGCGAAGTTGGTTGTCGTGACTTCGATGGCCATATCCGCAATTTTTTTCTGTGTATCTGGATCTTTGATGGCGTTATTCATTGCCACATTAAAACGCTCAGCCATCGGCTTCGGCAAAGCCTTGGGTGCATAGATCCCAAACCAGCTATCTGCGGTCAAGCCCGGAAGCCCCGACTCTTCAAAGGTCGGAACGTGTGGCAGGTAGGCTGCACGCTTAGTGCCCGACACACCAATCACGACCGCCTTACCAGTTTTCTCCATGTTAAAGGCTTCAGGTGTGCCCGTCACACCTGAAGAAATTTGAGCGCCCAAGACGCTCGTGATGATCGCTGCACCGCCTGCGTACGGAAGAATCGTCATCTCAACGCCGGCCTTCTTACCGATCATCTCGCCAATCATTTCAGGCACGCCACCTGTTGTTGGCACAGCATAGTTTGCTTGTTTTGGATCTTTTTTGATGTAATCAATAAACTGTGCGATATTTTTAATATTATTAGCCGCAGGCACACTTAGCGCCCAGGGCAACGTTGCAATTTTCCCGACCATCATAAAGTCACGACTAGGCGAATACGGTACGTCGGCAACGATATATGGAAGGATCGTCAACGAACTATCCGTGTTTACCAAAAATACAGTGCCATCCGCAGGCGAGTTCTTTACAAATTGTGTGCCAATTTGGCCGCTCGCACCTGCACGATTTTCGATGATGATTGATTGTCCGAGCTCTGCACTCATTTTAGGTGCAAGCATTCGGGCCAATACATCAGTGGCCCCGCCAGGTGCAAACGGTACAACAAACTTGATAGGCGCTTTGAAATCTTGTGCACTCGGCGACGAGACAGTGATGAATGAAGCCATAGCTAGCACGGTAAGAGCGATCGTTTTTTTCATTTTTATACCCCAGTTGATTCGACTGATGAGTGACGTCGGCGTACCGCCGAACCGTTATACAAACTGTTTGTCTCGACTTTTTTATAATGTTACGTATCCTGAGCATTAACGCTTGATAGGATCGTTTAATTTATAGCACGTGCGTCACAACGTTCGATCAGAGTGAATCAAATAGCCAACTAATCCACCGGAAATCGCCATGATCGAAGACATTGCCCATCTTTTTTCTTCGAGATATAAAGAAACGGTATACGTGTGATTCTGGGGCGGTGCGCTCAAATCTAATGTCTGCATCACAGACCAGTAATTTCTGTCTGAAGTTTCTGCGCACTTGGTTCAAATAAACCGAGCTTTAAGCCGCGTGATTGACCATCGCAGGCCGCCAGATAAAGCTGTAGAGCTTTTCTAAACACTTCGCTCTTATTCGAGGCAGAACCCGCTACTCGATCAATATCGCGATTTAAGTCATCAGACAAAATGACACTTAATCTTATGCTCAAGACGGCTCCTTTTTTTGCCACTATTTCAATTCGCACTAATTTTCGCTGACTTCACGATTGCTGCGTACTTCACAATCTCGCTGCGAATAAGCGCACTAAACTCAGCAGGTGTGTTTGCACTCGCCTCAAGACCCATGGCCGCAAGCTTGTCTTTCACTTCAGGCAAGGTCAGCATTTTGCGTAGTTCAATATTGAGCTTATCGACGATGTCTATAGGCGTATTTTTGGGAGCAACAATGCCATACCAAGTACCAGTCTCAAACCCTGGCAAGCCGCTTTCAGCCATCGTGGGTATATCTGGCATTGCTGCGACGCGCTGCAGTGACGATACCGCTAACGCACGAAGCTTTCCACTTTTGACATAGGGCACAAGCGTAACCATGTTATCGAACTGCGCATCTACGGTGCCACCAAGCAAGTCAGTCGTAGCGGGTGCACTACCCTTGTAAGGCACATGGTTCAGTTCAATATTTGCGGCCAGACTAAAACTCACACCCCCTAGGTGCTGGGCGGTACCCGTGCCTCCATTTCCCAAGTTAATTTTGCCTGGATTACGTCTTGCTAGCTCAATGAACTCGCTGAGAGACTGCGCTTGAACGGCAGGATTCACGACCAATAATAAAGGCGCCTTCACTAGCAAGATCACGGGCGAAAAATCAGTGACTGAGTTATAGGTCAGATTGGTGTACAGCGACGGATTCACCGCCATAAAACCGGCTGCAGCAAGTGTTAAGGTATAGCCATCCGCAGCAGCTTTCGCGCCCGCATCTGCACCAATATTGCCACCAGCGCCCGGCTTGTTTTCAACGACAACAGGTTGCGCCCATACTTGCGTCAAATGCTGCGCTGCGATGCGAGCCAAAATATCAGTGGCGCCTCCTGGGGCAAAAGGCACAACGATACGGAGCCCTTTTGTGGGGTATGTGGTTTGCGAATGAGCAGCATTCAATAAACCGCCGGAGACCAAAAAGCCTAGACTTAATCTAGCAATCAAAGCAATAGAGCGCAGCATATCAATCCCGCCTATCAAGAATAGTTGATCAAAACTACCAGTTTGTTCCGCTAGTCAATACGAGCACGCGAGTCTTTCACAACCTTAGCCCAACGTAAGGTTTCAACTTGTATAAATTGAACAAACTCTTTGGGGCTACTTGGCATAGGAGTGACGCCCATACCTAACAATTGCTTTTGAAATTCAACATCAAGCAGCGCACGCTGCATTTCTGCGTTTAGTATCTGAACAATCTCATTTGAAGTGCCAGACGGTGCTAAAAATCCGAACCATACTGTCATATCAAAGCCTGGAATCGACTCAGACAGAGCCGGAACGTCGGGCGCTGCCAGCGAACGCTTTAAACTAGACACCCCGAGTGGCTTGACTCTGCCGCCCTGCACCTGCGGCATCACAGCAGGCATTTGATCAAACAGCATACTGACCTGCCCACCGATCAAATCCTGCATAGCCGGCGCACCACCTTTGTAAGGAACATGAGCAATGTCAATACCGGCCGCTGACTTAAGCATCTCGGCGGCGAGATGACTCGATGTACCGTTACCATTCGAGGCGTAATTCAGCTTGCCTGGATTTGCTTTTGCGTAAGCAATTAGCTCATTAACATTCTTCGCTGGCACCGATGGATGAACAACTAATAAATTAGGAACACCAGCGTACAGCCCAATTGGACTAAGGTCTTTGACCGGATCAAACGGCATCTGCGTGTACAGCGCAGGGTTGATTGCGAGCCCAATCGGACCCATCAAAAGCGTGTAACCATCAGGCGCCGACTTTGCAACGGCATCCATCCCTAGATTACCGCCCGCCCCTGGTTTATTCTCGACGATCATCGGTTGACCGAGCGCTTGCCCCATCCGTTCGGCCATCAACCTCGCCAAGATTGTTGTTGTACCACCGGCAGCAAACGGCACGACTAGCTTGATTGGCTTATTGGGATAAGCAGACTGGGCTTGTACAAGCCCAGTCAACGCAGTCAACAAGGCCACCATCCCTAATTTCAAAAAAGAACGAAACGCATCAGGCATCAGTATCAAAATAGATCCTAGAAAATGGTGGTCATTTGTTATGTAACGGCATAGCGATCAACAAACTCTTGTCGAATAGTGATCCCTAGCCCGGGTCGGTCTGGAATCTCAACCATGCCCTCATGAACAGTGAACTGCTCTACAGCAAGCTCTTGCAATAGCGGATTTGCGCCCAAAGAGTACTCTAAGAGCCATCCCGCTGGTGACGCTGCAGCGACATGCATACCCGCAGCAAAAGCGAGGGCACCAGTCCACAAATGCGGTGCGAGCCGCAAATTCCAGGCTGATGCGATCGCACCAATCCGCATCGCTTCTGAGATGCCTCCACAAATTGCAAGATCCGGCTGGAAGATGTCGGCAGCCCGAAACTCGGCTAAGTCACGAAAGTCAAAACGATTAAATTCACTTTCGCCAGTAGCGATCGGTATCGCAGTCGCCGCACGCACTTCAGCCATGCCCCGCTTATCGTCGGCCGTGACTGGTTCTTCGAACCACATCAAGTTACAGTCTTCTACCAACCGACAAAACCGCTTGGCCTGAGCCACGTTATAGGTGCCATGCGCATCACAGGCCAACCCAATATCAGGTCCGAGTGCCTCACGCGCTGCGATCACTCGTTTCGCAGAATTAAGTGGATCTCCATCGATGACACCCACCCGCATTTTTACTGCTTTAAACCCACCTTTCGCCACGTAACCTAATAGTTGTTCGCCGATATGATCGACGTCGGCCCAGCCGCCTGAAGCGTAGGCTGCCATATGCGAAGCTTTGCGCCCTCCGAGCAAGCGCCACACCGGTGCATTTAAATGCTTCCCTAATAAATCCCATAATGCAAGGTCAATACCACTCATTGCAGAAATCGAAACGCCGCGCCGACCTAGAATAGGAAAGACATGCCCGTGCGTTAATGCATAGTGTCCACGACAACCGTTGTACATCAACTCATACAAACGATTGATCTCGCGTGGGTCTTCTCCAATCAACGCAGGCCCAAATTTTTGGTTAATGATTGCAACCACGCCATGGCTGTTGCCCTCACTACCGACCTCCTCTTTTGCCTCGCCCCAACCAACCAACCCACAAACGGTTTCAATCCGAACCAACACCGAATCAAAGGAGGCGACCCGCCCAAAATCTGAGACGTGTTGTTTGTCGAAAGGAATGGGGACATGTAGCCAACGTGCGTGAACTGATTTTATTTTCATGACAGGTCGCTATCTGAGTTTGCACGAGTCCATGATATGCCAAAAAGTCTTAGCTCAATAAAAAAATAAAGACGTCTGCACATCTATATGCACACACCCGTGTAGAAAGCCTCAGCGACAGAGTCTTATCGCTGCGGCGCAACATGCGACATCAAAATGACTCGGTCAATTAGAGGAGGCAGCTTCAATAATCTTGGCGAGTCTGATTTCGAAGATTAAACAAAAATTGAAATACATCCACAACAACTTCAAGTTGACAATTTAGCTGGCCTTGCCCGCACAGCGTCTTCATTGATATCTGAGCCCCAGCCAGGGCCCTCTGGCAAGATGATTTCGCCATCAACGATTTGAATCGGATGGGTCATGTAGTCGCGCGTGAACGCAGCCTCATCGACAACGTATTCCATGATGCTGAAATTTGACGTTGCTGCTGAAAAATGCGCCCCCATCAGCGAAGACAGCTGCCCGTGGTAGTTGTGCGAAGCTACGTTAATTTCATAACTCTCAGCCATGGTCGCCATTTTGGTAGCCTCTAGCAAGCCGTTCCATTGCGGGTCAATAATCGCAACATCTGCAGAGTTGGCCTCAAGATAAGGACGAAGCGCTTGCCGGCCCAGCAACGTTTCAAGCGAAGATATTCGTGTCGTGGTTGATTGCTTGACTTCAGCCAAGGCCTTAGGATCTTGTATGTCAACTTCAAGCCACATGAGATTAAACCGCTCAAGCGCGCGTGCGATTCTTTTTGCACCTTCGGGCTTAAAGTGAAAATTCAGGTCAAGCGCTAACTTCACATCTTTTCCGGCACCCTGTTCAAAGGCCGCAAGCAATTCAACAATCGTGGCAAGAAGTTTATCGTCAAGATTTAACTCAGGAAAGCCTGTTCCGACGCCAAAGCCTGGTCGATAATTAATACAGAGGCCATTTTCAAAAGACAGAATGTTGGTCTTGAGTGCTTTGAAGCCACGCGTCTTAGCCTCTTTGCCCAGCGCCACAATATCGTCTAGCGAACGCAGAGGTGCTGCATCAAACACCGGCGCAAAACGCGAACGCAAGGTGCCACACTGAGACCAATAGATCGGCAGCGTTTTACGTAAGGCGCCCCCAAATAACTGATGCACAGGTACGTTGAGCTCTTTTGCTTTTAAATCCAAGCAGGCATTTTCAAGTGAGGCAATGGCCTGAGCAATCAATCCACCAGAAAAGATTCGCGTAACTGCAAACAAGTTGGCATGAATCAGATTGATTTGCCGTGGATCTGAGCCTAGTAGGTTTTGTCCAAGTTTGCGGATGACCCCAGTTAAGCCCGGCGCTGCACTGCCCTCGCTGAACTCTGACCAGCCAATCAAACCTGTATCGGTTGTGATTTTTAAAAAAGAAAGGGTACGCCAGCCACCATCTGCATGGAGGTCTTCGATTGCGGTGATTTTCAAACTGTCTCCTTGCCGTTATCTACGGCTTTTTTATTAAACCTTAGCGAAACTCGCGCCTCGCTGAGGATTGCTATTGTCTTCTATATTGCAATTTGATAACCACGATTATCTTTATTGCAGCGATAACTAATACGATTGTTTCTCAGTGATCACCAAGAGGCGGCACCGCAGGCGTAACCGAAAAATGATGTAGTTGAATTTTCCACTTCCCGTTTAGCTTACTTAATACGAGCGTCGTGCGTAGCACCGATTGGGTTTGCCGACCACCCGCGAGCACAAACGAAAACGCCCCTAAACCTTGCGATACAAAACTTTCTGGGCTGATCTGCACCAGTTCTTGTTCGATTAAGTCAAGCACCGCTGACTGAATGATGCCGTCATAAGAAGCAAAATAAGCCTGAATTTCGGCGACTCCAACCGAGTGACCCGAACGGCCGCCATAAAACAGGGCATCATCTGCGTACAGACTTGCCAGCGCCTGTGGGTTCCAGACCTTGGCAGCTAAATTCCATACCCGTTGCATCTCATCTAACGTTTTTTTTGGGTTACTCGCACTTTCAGTCATGGGTGATTCCTAGGTATTAAGCGGTTGGATCGCTGGCACTTGCTGCACTCTGGCGAGTTTAATCGAACAAAAACCGCTTCAAACAAGGGTTTTCTCTAGATCAGCGTTGCAACATTTTTCGTATATTTCAGGCAATATGCAGTGACTTGTCAATAAACATAAGGCTTGAAGCATTCGTTCAAGCGACATTTACGAATAGAGACCCCCCATGAATTTTAAAAAAACAATTCTTTCTACCTTAATTGCTACAGGCATACTCAGCGCAAGCGTACTGACTAATCTTGCCTCTGCGCAGGAAGTCAAACCATTTCGCATTGGCGCAATTGTCGACATGTCGGGTATTTATTCCGCCATTGGCGGCCCCAATATGGTGACCGCAGTCAAGATGGCAGTCGAAGATTTTGGCGGCAAGGTGTTGGGCCGCCCAATCGAGGTACTTTCGGCCAATTATCAAAATAAGGTTGATATCACTGCCGCACGCGTGCGCGAGTGGTACGACCGCGACGACGTCAAACTGGTCATTGAGTCAACCGACTCTGCCTCGGCGTTAGCGATGCAAAAACTCGCCAAAGAAAAAAAGCGCTTAGTCATCTTTTCAGGTTCGGCAAGCTCTGCCTTGACCAATGCTGAATGCTCACCGTACGGCGTCCATTACACCTATGACACCTATGCAATGGCTCACGGTACGGGCGCTGCTATTACTAAAGGAGGCGGTAACAGCTGGTTCTTCATTACGGCCGATTATGCATTTGGTCATGCCCTAGAAAAAGATACGGCTGAGGTTGTTCTTGCCAATGGTGGCAAAGTTCTTGGCAGTGTACGTGCGCCATTAAATTCTCCCGACTTCTCTTCGTACTTATTGCAAGCACAGGCATCAAAAGCCAAAATTATTGGTCTGGCCAATGCCGGCTCAGACGCGCAAAATTCTGTGCGTCAAGCTTCAGAATTTGGCATCATCAAAGGTGGACAACAAATGGCCACCTTATTGATGTTTTTGTCTGATATCAAAGGGATGGGCTTGTCAGTCGCACAGGGCTTGATGTTCACCGACGGTTTTTATTGGGATCGCACCGACGAAACCCGTGCTTTTTCAAAGCGTTTTGGCGAGCGGACCAAAGGTGATATGCCAACCATGGTGCAGGCCGGTGCTTATTCAGCAACGATGCATTACCTGAAGTCTGTTACTGCCGCTGGTACAGATGATGCAGATGCGGTTGCAGCCAAGATGCGAGAGCTCGAAATCAACGACTTCTTTGCGACAAAAGGCAAGATTCGTGTAGACGGTCGCATGGTGCACGATATGTATCTAGCCGAAGCGAAAAAGCCTTCTGAGTCAAAGGGCCCTTGGGATCTGTTGAAGATAAATGCAGTGATCCCAGGTGACCAGGCTTTTAGGCCTTTGTCTCAGAGTGTCTGCCCATTAGTCAAAAAATAATATCTATGTCTTGATCTTGATAACGGCCACTTCGGTGGCCGTTTTTGCGTCCAGTCGGTCCTGCCGACGGTTTTCATACCTGATAACGGCGACTTCAGTCGTCTTTATTTGTCATACCGACCACTTCGCCGGTCGTTTTTCGATAAAGGCAGTAATCCCCTCTTTTGCGTCGCGGCTTGCGGCGACTGCACAAAACGTATCAACGATGCCGCCGATATCGCGACGGTAGCCAGCGTCGTTGATTCGCATAAAAGCTTGATGTCCCAGTCGCATCACGTTAGGCGATTTAGACGCAAACATCTTCGCCATGTCGCGAGCAGCTCGCAGAGCGGTGCCATCCTCAACAACTTGGCTCACCAAACCAAGTTCGACAGCCTCTTGCGCCTTAAACACACGACCACTAAAAAGGATTTCAAACGCGCGGTGGCGCCCAATGATCGTGGGCAAATGAATAAAGTGGATGGCTGGAATCATGCCGACGTCAATTTCTGGATAGCCAAAGGTGGCTGAGTGACTCGCAATGATCACGTTACAAGAAATGGATAGCGTCATTCCGCCAGCACGCGCTGCGCCATCGATCGCCGCAATAGAGGGCTTACCCAAGGTGTGCTGGACATCTGCAAGTTCGATATATAGTTGGTCTAAGAATTCACGTACAGACTTGCCTGTTTCATCAAGCAAAATATCTAAATCAAGCCCAGCGCAAAAGCGCTTTGGCAAGGCACTCGATAAAATCACAGCCCGCACCTGATCGTCATCACGCGCGGCTTTGAAGGCCGCGACGATCTCAACCAGCATCGGGATGTTCAGGGCGTTTACCGGCGCGTGATTCAGACTGATCTCTGCGATTTGATCGACGACTGAGTAATGGATATATTTCATTTTCTTGTATCTTTATTCTGCATCAGCCCGAAATAACAGACTGGATCTGGTTATTAATTTAGACGTGCCCAAGACTAGAGAGCAACCAAATTTTCTAAGCGACAAAACACGAACGCCGCGTTTTAATCTTGAATCTACCACTCGATTGCTCGCAGACCTACTGAATGACACCAGCAGTGCGCAAAGCTTGAATCGCGTCGGCCGTATAACCAAGTTCAGACAAGACCTCTTGCGAGTGCTCTCCGAGCAAGGGCGGCGGTCGATGCGCCCGGCGATCTTCGTCTTGAAACTTAATCGGCAACCCGATTTGTTGTAGTGCGCCTACCGTTGGGTGTTCGGTTTGAACAATCAACCCTCTAGCCGCCACCTGGGGATGCGCTAAGGCTTCGCTCAGTTTATGAATGGGTGCAGCGGGTACCCCATTTTTGCTTAAGCACTCAAGCCACTGCGCAAGCGTCTTGGTTTTCATCTTTGTCTGCACCAACGCAACTGTGGTACTCATGTTTTTAACGCGCAACGCGTTTGTCGCAAGATCTGGGCGATCAACATGGTCTTCTAAACCTGCGACTGAGCAAAAGCGTCGCCACTGTGCATCGTTACCGGCACCAAGCATAATTGGCTGATCGGCTGTTTCAAATACCTGATACGGGCACATTGAGGGATGCCCCGTGCCCATAGGCCTAGGATCGGTACCGCTTTGCCAGTAGCTCTGTGCCATGTAAGTCAGAAATCCAAGCGACGTATCGAGCAACGACAACTCAAGGTAAACACCCTTGCCGGTTCGTCCACGTTCTAGCAGCGCTGCCAGCACACCACTGAGGCCAAACATGCCGGTGCCCATGTCAACCGGCGAAAAACTTGCCCTGGCAAACTCTCCTGAGGGCGCACCCATTGTGCTTATCATGCCGCTAAACGCCTGCAGCATGACGTCATAGCCGGGTTCATCTCCAAGTGGCCCTGCGCGCCCATAGCCTGAGATTTCGCAATAGATCAACTTTGGATTTAAGGCGCTTAACGTTGCATAATCGACCTTAAGCTTGGCAGCCGTACCGCCGCCAAAACCCTGCAGAACTACATCGGCGTTTTGTACCAGCTCGTGTAAGATCTGTTGACCGGCTGGAGTTTTTAAATCGAGAGCCAAACTACGTTTGTTATGGTTAACCGCCATAAAGATGGCTGATTGGCCATTCGTCTGTGGTAACCAGCCGCGGGTATCATCGCCGAGACCAACGGGTTCTATCTTAATGACCTCAGCGCCTAGCTCGCCAAGATATTGTGCGCAAAGTGGCCCAGCCAGCACCTTGCTGAGGTCGACCACTTTGATGCCTTTGAGTGGTTGCATCGTGTTCCTTCGTTCATCAACTTTGAGTCAAACATACCATGACAGACTCACCAAACCATTTAACATCGTGGCACTTAGCGAATACTTGCTGGTGCTAAGGCTCGAGTCAGGCTCGCCTCACCGCGTCCATAGATCGCCGCGTTATAACCCGTGACGGTATCGGTTCGGGCAGTATTCAACAACTGATTCGCCACCGCCGTTGCGTTGGCCGTCGTGAACTTGCTTCCAACAATTGCGGCGTAACCCGAAACGATTGGTGCCGCAAACGAGGTCCCGGCTAACCCTCCCATGGCACTGCTGTCCACACCAACAACCAGAAAATTTCGTTGTACAACCGGGCTCGTACCTGCCACATTCGAATAGCTGGCCATTGACGCGGGGTTTGCCGGAGTGCCGTTCTTTGCTAGGGCACCCACCAAGATTGCAGAAGGCTGCCCGGCGAGGCTAACTGCCAGATTATCCACCTTGCCACGGAACTCGCCCGACGGCACCGCCGCACCGACGGGGATACTGCTGTTTCCTGCAGACTTAACAATCACCGCTCTACCGCTTTGCGCATAACCTAACAAAGCCAGCTCAGTCGGAAAAGCAGTGAGGCTGCTGTAAAAGCCATAAGACAAGTTGAAAACATTTAACGTCGAGGCAACTAGCCCAACGACCCCAGTGACCGATTCATGCGTGACTACTGAAGCCTGCGGCGCCACTGACTGCGCCTGCCAAGTCGTCCAGGCACCATGACATCTTCCAAAGGCTCGCTCACAAGTCGCCCCAAAGTCATCAATCATATTGATTCGAACACCCTGGCCTAAATAGCCTTGTGACCAAGCCGTACCGACCTCGGGGCTCATCCACGCCTGTTGCGCATTCGCAGTCGTAAACACTGTCATTGACAGGCTAAGCGAGATTATCCAAAGACTCTGTTTGATGTTTATCATGGCACTGATCTCGCCTCGGCTGGTAGATTTCTAAAACGAAAGTGAATATTGAAGGGATAGAAAATAAGAATTGAGTGGCTTCATGTTGTACAGGTACTGCAGGGTGTCATTAGGCGCAAGGGGCGTTGCCGCCAAACGGCAGTTCACTTTTTGTTGCCCGCCGATTTCACCGTAGTCTGCAATGCACGATTTCTCTCTTAAACTGCCACCGAGAATAGTGGTTGCTTTGAAAGACAAACTTGAATTTTTAGCAAAATCATGTCGAACGACCAACCCGACTTTAACGCTTGGATCGATCGTATATTTTTCACCGAGTTCGCCCGTGCTAGCACCCCAAATCAAACCAAGCCAAGGGGTGAGTTGGGTCATCATTGCCAGGCGCGAATCTGTCCAATTGGTCGAATACCAGCCTTTAAAGCTGATCCAGTTTCCGTTCGCAGTTTCAAATCCCCCAGTCTGCGAGGTGCGCATCACTTGCGACAATTGCGAACCCTGACCGATATCTATGAGGTAGGTATTGGTAAAAAAATACTTCGCTGCAGCAGGAAGCTCTGTCGCCTTGGCCGCTGGGAAACCCAGACAAAAAACTAAGCCACATACTACATTCACAAAGGCTAAGCCAAGCTTGTGCCAAGCCCCTTTGTCAACCGATTGACTGCTCTTGAGAGACTGCATGATGCCCCTTAGCAGTTAGACTATACGGGTGCCCTTCACTTCTTAATCGACATCATGATACAAAAACTTTTGTTGCGCACTCTCTTATTGCTCTCAACGCTAACAGGTATCGCCATGGCGACTGAAGAACCCTCTTACCGAAGCATCTTGCAACAGACACCCTTTGAAATCAGAGAATACCCCGCTTTGATCGCTGCCGAGGTAACCGTGTCCGGCGAGCGTAGCGATGCCGTCAGCGCTGGGTTTCGTTTGCTGGCTGGATACATCTTTGGTGGCAATACGCGCAAACAGAGTATTGCCATGACCGCACCAGTGATTCAAAACGAATCGCCAAATGAGAAAATCGCCATGACCGCACCCGTCATGCAGAGCCCTGACCCTTCGGGCTGGATCATTCGTTTCATTATGCCTGCCAGCTACACCCTTGACACTCTGCCAACACCGAATGATCCAAAAGTTCGACTTGTCTCTTTAACACCCAAGCGTCTTGCGGTTGTGCGTTTTTCTGGGCTTGTCGACGACAACGATGTCGAACAACAAACCAGCGTGTTACGCGCCTTTATCGCTCAGCAAAAATTGACAGCTGTCGGCACGCCCTCGCTGGCCCGCTATGATCCGCCTTGGACACTTTGGTTTTTACGACGCAACGAGATCATGCTTGAAGTCACCGGCACACAGTGAGCTGCACATGAATGCTGTCAGCAACAGCAACCTACCGAAACGATCGACCTCGCCCCGGGGTATGCGACTACCTGTTCAGTCCGCTTTCATCCCAGTCTTTTTAATCAAATCGGCCCACTGCTTGAGCTCGCTTTGAATGGCGTTTTTCATTTGTTCAGGTGTCATTTTTAGTGGCTCGTAGCCATCTTGCCGGATCACCTTTAGCACCTCAGGGTCGTCCATCGCGGCATTGAGTGCCGCAACAAGTTTAGTTGTAATCGCTGCAGGCAGACCCGCTGGCCCCACTACGCCAAACCACACCGGTGAATCAAACCCCGGAAAGCCACTTTCAGCAATGGTTGGCACGTTAGGAAACAGGCTGCTACGAGCAAGCGAGCTTACAGCAAGGGCTTTGACTTGCCCCGCCTCAACGTTGGTTGCGATTGAGCCAATTGACGAAAATAAAACCGGAATATGGCCACCCAACAAATCGGTTAACGCACCAGCCCCGCCCTTATAAGGCACATGAGCAATTTGCAACCCCGTTGCGATCTTAAACTGCTCGGCCGCCAAATGACCCGAACCGCCGATCCCAGAGGTGCCATAACTCCATTGTGCTGGGTTTGCCATTGCTAGGGCGATAAAACTTTTGACATCCTTAGCTGCTGAGGTTGGCAAGACCGCGATCAACGAGCCACCGCTGGACACCATCCCGATGGGCGTGAAATCATTGACTGGATCAAAGTTTGCCTTGCGCAACGAGGGCCCGAAAGTCATGGGACCTTGCGACGTGAGGTGAATCGTATAGCCATCGGCTGGCGCACGCGCAACGAGCTCTAAAGCAATCCCCCCAGCCACGCCAGGGCGATACTCCATCACGATCGTTTGACCTAAAAACTTTGCCATACGATCTGCCACCGGCCGCGCGAGCTTGTCGGCCGCCCCTCCAGCAGTGAACCCGACCACCATCTTGATTGGTTTGGCTGTGGGGTACTCTGCCGCAGATACTAAAGACGGCGAGCCAAACAGGGCCACAACTAAAGCAATGGAACCTAGCTTACGTGTAATCAAAAGTGTCTCCGAGAGCATGCTGAACTGCTTTTTATTCTGTTTATTTGAATAACTGAACAACCTTAACCGATCATAACTGTCCGTTCCAAAGTGAACAATACCTTGTATTTTCGAAGTCTCGGTTTACACTTTGCGTGATTGGGTGCACGGCTTGAGCTAAATATCCTTTGCGTTCTACCTCGAGTCCACCCAACAAATACCCTTCGGAGATATAAATGCGCAATGCTGTAACTAAACTACTTGCCTCATTCATCTTGGCAGCGCTCGCCCAGACCGCCGCCGCTCAGTATCCTAATAAAACAATCCGCTTAGTCGTGCCTTTTCCGGCTGGCTCAGCGACTGACACGGTCGCACGCATTCTTGGCAATGGCTTAAGCGCCAGCCTTGGGCAGCAAGTGATTGTCGAAAACAAAGCCGGCGCCGATGGTGCTCTGGCTGCGACAGAAGTCGTCAAAGCGGCACCCGATGGCTACACGATGCTTGTGGCAACCAATAGCCCAATGGCTGCTGTACCCGCTCTACGCAAACAACCGCCTTATGATCCAATCCGCGATTTCACTCCTATTTCAATGATTGGCCGATACACCTTCTTTTTGTATGCTAACGCGCAGCTACCGGTTAACAATATCGCTGAACTCATCGCCTATGCAAAGGCTAACCCGGGTAAGCTCGCCTATGCCACTGGCAACACCACAGGTATTGTGGCAACCGCTCAAATTTTGTCACTTGCCGGCGATCTGAAAATGCTGCATGTTCCCTACAAGGGTGAACCAGCGGCTGTGATTGATCTAGTGTCCAATCGCGTGCAACTGATGATTTCAACCCCTTTCACCGCTGGTGGACATGCGGCTGAAGGTAAGCTCAAAATGCTTGCGATCACGCTCCCAAGTCGCTCGGCACTCGCACCTGAGGTACCGACTTTTGCCGAAGCTGGCATCAAGGGATTTTCAGTTCAGTCATGGGCAGCCTTGTACGCCCCAGCCAACTTGCCCGCTGAATTGCTGACGCGTTTGAATACCGCGGTGAATGCCGTCTTGAATCGCGCGGACATCAAAGAGCAGCTCGATCAAAAGCAGTTTTTAGTTCAAGGTTCGACGTCTGAAGCACTTGGTGCCTTCACCAAAGAGCAAGCTGCAACCTATGTCAAGATCTTGCGTGATGCGGGCGTGCAGCCAGAATAACAATCCATACGGAGATCTCTCATGCCTGTGATTTCAACTAGCTTTGATCTAACAAATGTCGAATGGCGTCACGTGCATGACACCAGCGATCCCGCTTTTAATGTCGATTTTGAGTACAGCCTGCTAGGCTATGACTTGCCTAGCGGACGCCTCGATATGCTGCTTCGCTACGGCAAGGGTGGTCACTGTCGTCGTCATCGCCACCTTGCGTCTACGGTCACCCTCGTCTTAGAAGGCGAGCAGTTTTTAACCGAGATGCTGCCAGATGGCACGACAAAAAAAATCCACCGAAAAAAAGGCACCTACGCCTTGGCTGCAGCTGACGCACTGCCACATGACGAGCACGGCGGCCCAGACGGAGGAACCATCCTGCTATCGATGACCGCAGTCGACGGTCTGTTATTCGAATACTTTGATGAAAACATGGCCAATGGCTGGGCACTTTCTATCGACGAGTACGTCGACAACTGGAACAAGGGCGTGATTCACGCCAGCGCTCCCGCGCAAGCGTTATCAACACATCGTTAAGCAGAAAGCTCGACCGTATTGCCGATATCAGAGACGGTCGCGCGCTGCACATCTCGCTTCCAGCGCCAATCATCAAAATCTGTCCCCCGATGCATGGTGCAGCGGTTATCCCACATCACCAAATCATTGACGCGCCAACGATGAGACAGCACAAATTGCGGCTGCGTGGCGTGTTCAGTGAGCTCTTGAAATAGCTTTTCACTTTCTTCATCTGACATACCGATCACACGCATGGCGTGCGAGGCAAGGTACAAATTGCGTCGACCCGTTTCAGGGATGGTCCGCACCATCACCTGTTTTGCAGGGGGCAAAGAAGCACGTTCTTTTTCAGTAAAGTCAGTAAACCCAAGTTTTGCACGTGAATGAAAAATCGAGTGCTCAACGACCATCTTGTCGAGTTTGGTTTTAATCGCAGACGGCAAAGCATCGTAAGCCGCACGCATATCTGCAAATTCGGTACGCCCACCGACTGGGGCGATCGAACGCCCATACAACAACGATGTCAAGGCGGGTAAGTGTCTAAAAATACTGTCGGTATGCCACAGGCGATTGGCGAGACCTGACATCCGCTTACGACTGTTCACGGCAAGAATTTCGTTTTCGTCACCTAAGTTTGAAACATCAGCAATGCGTGTATCGATTCGGTATTTTTTAACCTCATCCGCATAGGTGTTGATATTTTGTTCCATCGGACCGAACACTTCTGCAAAGGCAATGTGTTGGGCTGAAGTCAATTCTTGGCCTGGAAACACTAGAACACTGTATTTGAAAAAAGCCGCTTTAATTGCAGTACGGTCTTCGTCAGACAACGGCAGACTCAGATCTACGTCGCCGATTTCAGCCATGAAGTCTGCTTTAACGGGATATAAAGTGATGGCCATGCATGGCTCCGAGAGTTGACAACGAAATTATCCTAGGTCACCCTGACTCGCAAGGCTTAACGCGCACTCTGATCCAGTTGAGACAGCAATCGGGTTCACGCTACTCAGCAACTACACCCGTTTGGTCAATCACTTTTTTCCACTTGGCCAAATCTTCTTTGATCGCAGCGGCAAACTCTGTGGGCGTGCTTGTCATCATGTCACCATTCTGCGACTCGGCCCAAGCCTGCAGCGCCGGATCTTTTGTGACGACAGTCAACTCTTTGTTGAGCCTCTGAATGATTGCGGGCTCTGTTCCCTTGGGCACCATCACACCAAACCACGTGTAAGTATCGAAGCCCTTGACGCCTAACTCAGAAAACGTCGGGATATTTGGCGCTTGCTTTGAACGCGTTGTACCTGAAATCGCCAAGGCAATGAGTTTTCCGGCGTTGATATGTGGGATCGCGGTATCACTGAACATCACCTGAAGCTGCCCGCCCAACAAATCAGCCATGGCGGGCGCCGTGCCTTTGTAAGGCACGTGCGTCATTTTGATACCGTGATCTGCATCGAACAGTTCACCTGCCAAATGACTGACACCGCCCGTGCCGCTTGAGCCATAGTTCAAGACGCCAGGCTTAGCTTTGGCTAGCGCGATCAATTCGGGGATTGATTTGATCGCTAGCCCAGGCGTAACGACCAAAATTGCCCGACTGCCACCGATCAAGGCTACAGGTTCAAGATCTTTTAAAGGATCAAAGGGTAAGGACTTATAGACGAGCGTGTTGATCGTAACCGTTGCGTTATTGCCAACGTAGAGCGTGTACCCGTCGGGCGCTGCCTTGGCGGCGCGAGCGGCACCAATATTGCCGCCGCCACCTGAAATATTTTGAACAATGACTTGTTGATTCAGCCTCTCACCCAACGGTTTGGCAATAGCACGCGCCAACGAGTCAGTGAAACCGCCAGGTGGGTAGGCGACGATCATCTGTATTGGCCGATCAGGCCATGCTGCATGTGCACAACCAACAAAGGCCACTGCAATGATTAGCAAAAGTTTGCTGAATTGATTTCGCATCTTGTCTCGACTTGATTTCGTTTTATTTTATTTTGAGTTTTTGTAACGAGCGCCCTTTACAACAGACTAAGCAGTGCGCGTACACTCCTAAAAGCGTACCACAAGAGTCCCTCGCTCAAAAAATGATTCTGACAATGATCCGTTTTAATTGTTATCAACAACTCATCTCCTCTCTAAGCGCGCTATTTCTAGTGTGCATTGCGCAGACGGCGGCCTCGCAAGACTTTCCGGTCAAACCAGTTCGCTGGATCGTTCCTTATTCTGCAGGTGCGTCAAACGATGTGGTCGCCCGACTACTGGCACAAAAACTGTCGCAAACGTGGGGGCAGCCTATCGTCATCGAAAATCGCGCAGGTGCTGGAGGCACGATTGGTGCAAATGTGGTGGCCCAAGCAGCCGCTGATGGCTATACGCTACTCATGACCAATCCTGGGTCTAACGCGATTCAACATGTTTTGAATCAACACTCGACCTACTCGAATCGTGATTTTGCACACGTTATTTTGCTAGGGTCTGCACCTTTGATGCTGAGTACTCGAAAAGATTTTTCGGCGTCAACAGTCAACCAGTTGATTGCACTTGCAAAAGCGAGCCCAGGTGCGCTCACGGGAGGATCATCTGGATCGGGTGGCAGCAGCCACTTCGCGCTCGAACTTTTTAATCGTGCAGCGAATGTTGAGATTCGACATATCCCTTACAAAGGCGCCGCGCCTGCCCTCGCGGATGTCGTTGGCGGACAAATATCACTCATCTTCACCACCCCTGCCTCAATTTTTGCGTTACTTGAAGCAAATAAACTTAAGGTGCTTGGTGTCTCTAGTCAGAGCCGTCTGACTGCGTTTCCAGATGTTCCGACCATGGCTGAGCAGGGCATGCCTGACTTCAACGAAAAAATTTGGTTCGGCGTGTCGGTGCCGGCAGCTACCCACCACTCGATCGTCAACAAGCTCAATCTCGCGTTCAACGATATTCTTCAACGATCAGACATAAAAGAGCGCTTTACCGCGTTAGGCCTAGAGATCGATGGCGGGAGCCCTGAGTATTTTTCTTCTGTGATCAACGCCGACATTGAACGACTGAGTCAATTAGTCAAAGTTACAAACATCAGGACAACGCCTTAATCTTTTGGGCCGCTGCTGTGAGCAGCGGTGTTGAAACCTGCCCCTGCTTAAAGTCTACTCAAACGCTCCACGCGGTCGTTAGGCCTGTTCATCAAGCGGGTTACGCGTTGCGCCTTTGCGATTGATTTTGTGCGTTGCAGCAGAATGTTTGACGGGTCTAGTTTTTTAAAGACGTACACTCTGGTGTCATCATTAACGCTGCAGCCTTGTGAAACACCTCTTACTTGCCCTTGGGGCAATGTTTTTTCAACAGACCTTTATCGCGCTTGGGCGAGCCTTACCCGCGGTACTCGCCCCCGCCATGATTGCGCACCTGATGCTGGATTCTGCCTGGATCGGGGTGTATTTCTCGATCGGCGCGATCGCGTCGTTGGCGACTCAATTGGGGTGCGGCAGCTTCATCATTCGCTATGGCGCCTTGCGTATGAGTCAAGTCGCTTTAGTGATGTTGGCGCTGGGGATGGCACTCGCGACACTTGACTCTCCCTTCATGCTTGTGCTGTCGGCCTTGATTGGTGGCGGTGGAGCCGCCGTCTCTACACCGGCAAGCTCGCACCTGCTTGGGCGCGTGTCGCCGCCTCGCTACATGCCTTTGATTTTTTCGCTTAAACAAACGGCAGTGCCTGCCGGGCTTTTACTTGCTGGCTTACTAGGGCCTCAACTCACCGAGGCCTTTAACTGGCACTACACCATGCTCTTTGCAGCGCTCGCTTGCCTTGTTTTTACTTTGATGCTGCAACCCTTACGTAAACTCTTCGACGATGATCGCATCGCGACACGCACCTTTCATTTGTCAGATTTTTCTACCACACTGAAATCAGTCATTGGTACCAAAACACTGCGCAACCTTGCTTTCACTTGCTTTGCGTTTAACGCGGCACAAACAATTTTTACTGTCTATTTTGTGGTGTACCTGACCACACTAGGCTACACGCTCGTCGCGGCGGGATTTGTCTTTTCGATCGCAGTCGCAATTGCGGTACCAGGCCGCATTGTCTGGGGACTACTTGGCAGTGGCTATATTCAACCTAGAATCGTCATGGCTGTCTTGGCATTTGGGATGGGCGCCAGTATGATCGCGCTCAGTCTCTGTAACACCGGTTGGCCCACGATTTTAGTGGGCACAATTGCCGCAATCATTAGCGCCACGGCTCTGTCATGGCACGGCGTCCTGCTCGCTGAAACTGCCAATGCTGCACCTGAGGGCCAACGCGGTGCGGTGACCGGTGGCGTGTTGTCTTTTGGCCAACTCGGTGCGCTAACAGCCCCAACCGTATTTTCAATACTGTTGGGGCTCAGTGGAAGTTACAGCTTAGGCTTTATCGTTTGCACAATCCCAGCTTTGCTAGTTGGCTACGCCTTACTGCGCCAACGAAGCACCTAAAAAATCGATAAAGATCTTGCTAACGGTTTCAGCCTGTTCTTGCTGCACCCAATGACCTGCGCCCTCGACCAGTACTGTGCCCTTGTATTGCGTGGTCAGTGTCTGCTCGACAGACTCAAGACCACCTGGAGTTTGGTAGACACCCCAATCGCTTTTTCCACCAATAAATAACGACGGTACATCGATGGTGCGGCCAGCAAAGATTTTTAACTCTTGATCAAGCCCACCGATTCGATAGCCTTGCAAGCCGCCTTGAAAACCAGTGCGGCCATACTCTTCGCTGTACACGCTGAGTTCTGCCTCAGTCAGCCAATGACAGGCCGCAATCTCTTGCGCCGAGGGCATCTCTGGGGCAACGGATTCTGCCATGCCTTTATCCAAATCCATGACGTAATAGCGTGGCAGCTTCTCCCACTCGCTTGCGATCAGGGCGGTTAATGGAAACGGTTTATTGGCGACCCAGTCAGCACTTTTCATATGATAGTAAGCGCGCAAGAAGGCATGTAGCCCTTGCTTAGGGTGCCAGATATTGTCGTTGGCCTCTGGCTGGGTGTAATACTTCATATAGTATTTACGTGGCGGGGTCAGACGCGCGAGGTCTTCGTGGATACGCACGGCAGGCGTCGCGGGGGCCGGGACATTCACCGTATTGAAAGGCAAGGACTCGGGTGCCCCTCTAAACGGCGAACTCATCAGAATGACCGACTTGAACACATCCGGGCGGGTCAACGCACACCAACCGGCTAACGGCGAACCTTGATCGTGACCAAACACCCCCGCCACTGATCGGTAACCCAACGCCGAAACGAGCGCCAATATGTCGTTAATCTTGTTTAATGACCCAAAAGCACGCATATCGTCCGAATGCTTAATTTCTGTGCCACCACTGCGGCCATACCCCCTCACATCAGGTGCGATCACGTGGTAGCCGGCAGCGGCAAGCGGCGCCATCACCTTGCGCCAGCTATACGCCAACTCAGGAAAACCATGCAACAGCAATACCAGTTGACGTCCTGAAGTCTCAAAACCCGCTTCAAGGGCGTGAAAGGTGATGCCATTCACATCGTGAATGAATCTAGAGCGAACGCCGGCCGGCAAAACAGAAGAGCTAAGAGGAGTCATCATTTTTTTACAGTAGCTAGGGGAATAAGATTTGTTAGGGTAAGATTAAACTAAAAATACAACGAAGCGAACCCAAAAATCGCTCTTCACACGAGACAACACACATGAACGACACTACCCTAGCAACGTCAGCCCTGAATACGCCTGAGGACCTGCACACCGCAGCAGTACAATGGCTTAAAAGCTTTGAGTCTAGACTCCAGCTCGGCGATGTCAATCGATTGGCTACCTTGTTTGCTACAGAGTGCCATTACCGCGACATCTTGGCGTTTTCGTGGACGCTGCGCCCCGCGGCAGGCGCACGGGCAATCGCCGACTTTCTCGTCAGCAGTCAAGCCAAGGTAAAAGCTAAAAACTTTGTCTTAGCCAGTGAACGAACTGCACCTCGTAAAGTGCGTCGCTTAGGCATCGAGGTGATCGAAGCGATCTTCAAGTTTGAAACGGCCGTCGGACGTGGTCATGGTGTCGTGCGCTTGTTGACAAGCAACCCCGAGCAAGCGTGGGTACTGCTCACCACGCTTGATGAATTGAAAGGTCACGAAGAACAGATTGGCGCCAACCGCCCAAGCGGTGATGCCTATTCGCGAAACTTTGGTGGCACCAACTGGCTAGATCAGCGCACAATAGAACGTGCCTTTGAAGATCGCGATCCTGTGGTGCTTGTGGTGGGTGGCGGTCAAAATGGCCTGTCGGTTGCTGCGCGCCTCAAGCAACTAAAGATCGATACACTCGTGGTCGACAAATATCCAAGAATTGGCGATAACTGGAGGGTCCGTTATCACTCTTTGGCCTTGCATAATCAAGTCCACGTCAATGACTTGCCATACATGCCTTTCCCACCGAACTATCCCAAATATGTTCCTAAAGACATGTTGGGCAACTGGCTTGAAATGTACGCTGAGGCCATGGAATTAAACTGCTGGGCCGGGACCGAACTGACCAAGGGCAGCTTTGATTCGAGCACTAAACGGTGGACGGTGACGCTCAAACGCGCTGACGGCAGTGAAAGGGTGATGCATCCCCGCCATGTCATTTTTTCTAACGGTACAAGTGGTATCGCACGCGTCCCAGACTTACCTGGTCTGAAAGATTTTGCGGGGGAAAAGTTTCATTCACATGGCTTTAAAAGTGGTGTCGCCTGGCGCGGTAAAAAAGCCTTGGTGTTGGGCACGGGCAATAGCGGCCACGATATTGCGCAAGACTTGTACAGCAATGGGGCTGACACCAGTATCATTCAACGAGGCACAACAACAGTTGTGAGTATCGACCCAAGTGCGAAATTGAATTACGCGCTTTATGAAGAGGGGCCATCTGTAGCCGATTGCGATCTGATTGCGACCGCAACGACTTATCCTTTACTGATTCGTACGTATCAAGCCTCAGCCAAACGCATGCTTGAACTAGACAAAGACTTAATTGCCGCACTCAAGGCCCGTGGCTTTAAGTATGACATGGGCGAAGATGAAACCGGTCATCAGATGAAGTATCGACGGCGTGGTGGTGGCTATTATCTCAACGCTGGTTGCTCTGACCTCATCATCGATCACAAGATTGGTTTGCTGCAATACGACGATATCGAGAAGTTTGTACCAGAAGGTGCACTCATGAAAGACGGCACAATTCAAAAGGCAGACTTGTTGGTATTGGCAACGGGCTACTATTCACAACAAGAGGTGGTGCGCCGCCTGATGGGTGACGAAGTTGCCGATCGTGTCGGACAAGTGTGGGGAATCGGGGCCAATGGCGAACTCGCAAATATGTGGACGCGCACACCGCAAGAAGGCCTATGGTTTATGGGCGGGGCTTTAGCGCAGGCTCGAATCTATTCGAAATATGTCGCACTACAAATTAAAGCGATAGAACTCGGAATGATTTGATGGCGTTTTAGAACTGCGAATTCATAAAACCGCGTCGAGTTTTTTGCTCGGCTCGTTTAAAACGTTCTCTACCAAAAATCTTTGCACTAATAAAATACCGGCTGCCTCGCAATCGAACTTTATTTTTTAGCCATCGCGGCCAGGTTTTCACAGGACAAATAATGATTAAGATCGACGCTCAAGTACACGCTTACGAACGTAACCATCCGGGTCGCCCTTGGGCCGCTACGCTTCATGGCCCCGCTGCCGTGACTGGCGACGACATGGTTGCAGCAATGGATGCCGTAGGTGTCGATGCCGCTATCTTGGTGTCTGTTTTTACCATGTACCAATTCGACCCAAGCTACGCGTTAGAGATCTTCGCGAAGTACCCCAAGCGCTTTCGCGTGATCAAACCTGTTGACCCGTCTGATCCGGCAGTGGTCGACACAATCGACGCCTGGGCCGCCACCAAAGGCACCGTTGCCATTCGTATTATGCTGAACCGAGGCGTCTCAGAAGATGCAGCAGATCCTGGCATTAATCGCGTCTTGGCCGCTGCAGCTCGTCACTCGCTCCCTGTAAACCTGCTGTGCTGGGGCCGCCTTGAGCAAGCCAAAGCGCTTGCAGCGCGCAACCCCAACACTCGGCTCGTCATTGATCATTTAGGCCTGCAACAACCGTTTGAGCCCCCTACTCCACCGAATCCGTTCGGCGAACTCCCAACCGTGCTCGCTCTTGCCAAGCATGAAAATGTGGTGATCAAAATTAGCGGTGCCTGTACGCTATCTGAGCAAAAATTTCCGTATAACGATATTTGGGATCCCCTGGCCCGTATTTTTGATGCCTATGGCTTAGAGCGCTGCATGTGGGGAACCGACTGGACGCGTGCTGTCGAATTGTTGACTTACAAGCAAGGGGTTGAGGCGTTTACCCTGACCGACAAGCTCAACGATGCAGAGCGCACCCAGCTAATGGGCGGCTCGCTACAAAAAATTTATAACTGGAATTTTGTCGCTTAACCAACTATTCGGCTTTGATGCCCTGCTGTTTGATCAGTGCAGACCAACGCTCGATTTCAGAGTCAAGTAGCTGGGCTGCTTGAGCGGGCGTGTTGGCCACTGGCACGAAAGCCATCTCTTTTAGCCGTTTAAGAGACTCAGGCGTCAGCAGACCGGCGTTGATTTCATGGTTCAGCTTATTGACCACGTCCTGAGGGGTTCCCTTCGGGGCGGCAAATCCAACCCAGTAATTCATCTCAAGGCCGGGAAAGCCTTCTTCGGCTGCCGTCGGCACATCGGGCAACACGTCTGAACGCTTATCTGACATCATCATCAAGGCTCGTAACTTGCCGCCCTGCACCAAGGGCAAGGCTGTCGAGACAGCGCTCACCAAAACCTGTACTTGTCCCGCCATCAGATCTGCCAACACGGCGCCGGCACCGCGGTACGGAACGTGCGTCATCGAAATCCCTAGCTTGGCCTTTAATAGCTCGCTGCCTAAATGCGTGTTGGTACCCGTGCCACCTGAACCAAAATTCAACTTCCCGGGTTCAGCTTTGGCCAATGCTATCAACTCTTTGATGTTTTTCGCGGGTACGCCAGGGTTAATCACCAGAACGTGTCCAACCGAAACAGCTGTGTTGATCGGCAAAAAGGCTGTTTTAGGGTCATAAGGCAAATTGGGTGTTAACCCAGCCGAAATGGAATAGGACATCTCCATCGCCAGCAAAGTATTGCCATCTGGTGCCGCACGGGCAGCCGCGTTCCAACCCACCACTCCGCCGCCACCCTGGCGATTTTCAACGATCACAGGCGTGCCGAGCCGTCCTCCCAACTGCTGCGCCACGATACGCGCCACAATATCGGTGGCTCCGCCCGTGGCGTAAGGCACGATGATGGTAATGTTTTTAGGGCTAGGCGCTTGCGCTGCCGCTGGCGTGCTCAAAGACAGCAACGCGGTACAAGATAGCAATAGTTTTGCCAGCATAGCTTGAGATTGCATGGTGTTCTCCGGTCATTATTATTTGGTCTACCGCACTTGATTATCGTTGTATTTGCGTCCGACAACAATCGCCCAGTTTTAGGCCCAGAGTCGCGCCGACCTCAAGGCATTTTGCCTGTACGTTAAAACATTACAAAACCGTAACCCCGCCGCAGCGTTGCTCTCTGTAGAATCCGCAGCACTCACAGGGGCAATTGTTTTGGCAAGCTTGACGGATAGCAAGAAAAGTAAACGCATCGGATTGGGTTTGCTAGTAGTTTTGGCCTTAGCCTATGCGGGCTGGCTGAGCCTGTCTCCTGGCAAAATACAACATGTACCCACTCCGGCCGCGTCAGCGCAGCAGTCGAAGTCAGAGTTGTCCGGCAATATTCGCTTTGTGGCAGGGGCATCGCAATTATCAATGCTTCACACCCAAAGCCTACCCCTGGTGCCGATTCCCCTGTCTGAGCAGCTCAGCGCACGCGTGACTTACGATGAAGAGGTGACCGCCAGAATCGGAGTTGGTTTTTCAGGACGTATTGTTGAACTCAAAGCGGCCCCGGGCGACGCAGTCACGGTCGGGCAAGTCTTGGCCGTCATTGACTCGCCCGACTTTGGCACCGCTTATGCTGATTTGAATAAGGCGCGCGCAGACGAAAAGCGCAAGCAACTCGCGGCTAAGCGCGCAAAAGACTTAGTCCCAGGCGAAGCAATCTCAGCCCGCGACTGGGAGGCCGTTCAGGCTGAATATGCTCAGGCCCAAGCAGAAACTGCACGTGCAGAGCAGCGCATCAAGAATTTGAACCCACACGCACTGAAGATCGTCGGTCAGCAAGTAAGTCTGGCAAGCCCACTGCAAGGTGTGATCACAGAACGCACTGCAAGCCCTGCCCTTGAAATTAGCCCCAATCTCGCAGCCCCTCTATTTGTTGTGACGGACCCAAAGCGCCTCTGGGTCAGCATTGATTTACCAGAGTCTTTGTTAAGCAAGGTCAAACTCGGTAGCTTGGTGGCGATTCGAAGCGATGCCTTTCCTGATCACACGTTTACCGGCAAAATCATCCAACTGGGTCAGGTTATCAACCCCAATACGCGTCGTTCCAACGTTCTCGCGCGCGTGGATAACCCAGAGGGAAAACTGCTCCCTGAGATGTTTGTTCGCGCCTCGGTGCTGCAGGCAGATGGTAACGGGGTACGTGTCCCGAACCAGGCTTTAATTACGCGCGGCCTTTACACCTACGTCTTTGTCGAACAGCAGCCGGGAGACTTCATACTCAGACAAGTCAAGCCGATCAAGCGAGGCGTCGACTTTAGTTACATCGGTGAGGGTCTGAGCGGCGGCGAACGCGTAGTGACCAAAGGCGCCTTACTGCTTGAGGCAGAATTTTTAGCAAGCCTTGGCGAAAAGCAATGATCGATCGCTTGATTATCTTTGCAATGACACAGCGAATGTTTATTTTGCTGTTAGTCGCAGCATTGATTGGTTTTGGCGGCTATGCCATCAATAACTTGCCCATCGAGGCGTTTCCAGACGTACAAGACGTTCAGGTCAGAGTGATTTCTCAGATGTCTGGCCAGGCGCCAGAAGATCTCGAACGAACCATCACTTTACCCATCGAACGAGAAATGGCGGGCGTGCCTAATCTGGTGAATGTTCGCTCGGTCACCATGACAGGTCTGTCCATTGTCACGCTCACCTTTAGCGAAGGAACTAACAACTACTTCGCACGTCAGCAGGTCACTGAAAAACTATCAACAGTCAATCTTCCTGCTGGAGTTCAGCCCCAACTGGCGCCACTATCGACTGCAGTCGGAGAAGTGTATCGTTATACGATCGATGCGCCCGGCTTATCTGAAACCGAAATTCGCACCTTGCAAGACTGGACGATCCGACCCGCTTTGCGCATGACGCCCGGTGTTGCAGATGTAGTGAGTTTTGGCGGGGCGATCAAAGAATTTCATATTGAGATCGATCCGCTCATTTTACGAAAATATCAGATCACTCTGAGCCAACTCAGCCAAGCTGTGAGCAATGGAAACAGCAGCGCTGGAGGTGGCTTGATCAAGCACGGAGATGAATCCTTTGTCGTGCGCTCAGCGGGGCTCTTTGCAACCTTAGACGACATCCGAAAGGTTGTCATCATTGCCCGTCAGGGACAATCCATCACCGTCGGGGATGTGGCCACAGTCAAAGAGGCCGAGCGGCCTCGTTTCGGAATCGTGGCGTTTGACAAAAAGGACACTATTGTCGAGGGCATCGTCTCGATGACCAAAGGCGGCAATCCTTCAAAAATTAACGCAGCACTCAAAGAAAGAATTGTAGAACTACAAACCAAATTGCCTGCCGGCGTAAAGATCGTACCGCGCTATGATCGTACAGAGCTGGTGACTCTCACCGTTCACACTGTCGTACACAACCTAATTGTTGGCGCCTTACTTGTCTTCGCGGTGCTGGTGATTTTTCTATCGAGTTGGTTAGCAGCTTTTGTAGTCGCCACCGTGATCCCTCTCTCGTTGCTCTTTGCTTTTATTTTGATGAATGCTTTAGGGGTATCGGCCAACCTCATTTCGCTTGGCGCGGTCGACTTTGGCATCATCATTGACAGCGCAGTGGTGATTGTCGAAGCGCTGATGGTGCGCTTAGCCATGAGTTCAACCCAACATGAAGCGCATTCAAAAGCGGGCATCACTGAGCGGATGCATGCGGTGCATCGCACACTCGCCGACATGTCGCGCCCTGTGTTGTTTTCTAAGGCCATCATCATCCTAGCTTTTGTACCGATCTTTACCTTTCAACGCGTTGAAGGAAAAATTTTTACGCCCGTTGCCTTAACCTTAACCTTTGCGCTCATCGGCGCGGTGCTTTTAACCTTTACGCTCTTACCGACCCTACTGGCCTACGTTGTACGTAACCGCCCCTTGGTCGAAAAGCACAAACCTTGGCTAGACAACCTGCAAGCGCGTTATCGCACACTCGTGGTCTGGGTCATGGGTCATGCCCAAAAAGCATTATTACTCTCAATCATTCCGGTCGTCGTCGCCTTTGCGCTTGCGACACGAATGGGTAGTGAATTCATGCCCAAGTTAGACGAGGGCAATATCTGGTTAAGCATCACCTTACCAACCTCGTCATCGCTTGAGCACACCAAAGACATCGAAAGACTTGTCAGAGCGAAACTGCTCGCCTACCCAGAGGTGTCACGTTTGATCTCTCATGTCGGACGCCCCGATGATGGTTCAGACCCAAAGGGCCCTAATAATCTTGAGAGCCTCGTCGACCTTAAACCGCGCGATCAGTGGCGCTTCGCGAATAAAGAGGCGTTAGTCAGCAGTATGTCGAAAGATTTGTCAGTCATCCCCGGGATCATGACAAATTTTTCTCAAGTGATTCAGGATAACGTTGAAGAATCCTTGTCGGGGTTTCGAGGCGAGATTGTCGCAAAGATTAGCGGTTCAAGTCTCGAAATTCTTGAAGAAAAAGCCGCAGAAATTGTGGCGGTCATCGAGCATATCCGGGGCGCAACGGATGTTGAAGCCACCAAACTAAGCGGTCAATCAGAAGTCGTCGTGGTGCCTGATCGAGTCAAACTGGCTCGCTACGGAATTAGCATCAGCGATGTCAGTGCCTTGGTGACCCAAGCGATGTCGGGCGCCTCAATCACCAGTTTTTATGACAGCGATAAGCGCTTTGATGTGGTGGTCAAAATTGACCGAGAGCACCGCAATAGCATCGATGCGATCGCTGCACTGCAACTTGAGATTCCTGGCACACAGGTTGGTAACGGTTC
>CAMEAW010000021.1 GCA_945911685.1 Bordetella parapertussis | reverse complement strand
AACGATCAAAGCCAGTGTCTGAGACTCGCAGTTGGCGCACGCGCGCCGTTGTGTTGCCGCGTGACAAGAGGTCGCGAGCACTGTCGCGAAAAGCCTCGATTGCGGATTCTTGGAGTGTGACGTCATTCATATTAATTGCCTCTAAAACTATTGTCGTAATTTTGACTACGTTACCATTTTGCGGGATTATCAGGCCACTTTTGTCGGCGGGGTATTTTCGATCGTCGACTACTGTTGTTGCAACAGCGCGATCTCAGAAGCACTGTAACCAAGCTGGCGCAAGATGTCGACCGTATCGGCACCCGTTGCAGCGGGCGCGCGAATCGCTGACGTCGGAGTTTGGCTGAACCTGGGTGCCACTGAGGGCTGTAAGACCCCCTCAACCTCGCAAAAAGTGCCTCGCGCCGCATTATGGGGGTGTAAAGGCGCCTCAACCATACTGAGTACTGGGGCAAAGCAGACATCAGTGCCCTCCATCACGTCGCACCATTCTTGACGCGTTCGTGTAGCAAAGATCCGCTCAAATTTTTGACGCATCGCTGGCCAACTGGCGGGATCACGTTGCTGCGTTTGGTCGATATCCCGTAAACCCGACTTTTCAATCAACAACGCGTAGAACTGGGGCTCGATTGACCCTAACGCAATCCATTTACCATCTGCACACCGATAGGTACCATAAAAGTGCGCGGCACCATCCAACATATTTTGACCGCGCTCATCGCGCCATTGCCCCTCTGCCATTCGACCGTACATCAAACCCATCAACAAGGCCGAACCGTCGGTCATGGCGGCATCCACAACCTGCCCCTTACCTGTCACCCGCGCATTCAGGGCTGCGGCTAACACCCCTGACACGAGCAACATACCGCCGCCGCCAAAATCTCCAACCAAATTCAAAGGCGGTAAAGGTTGCTCGGGTGTGCCTATCGCGTGCAAGGCGCTCGATAAGGCAATGTAATTAATATCGTGGCCAGCCGCCTGAGCCAAAGGGCCCGTTTGCCCCCAGCCCGTCATTCGACCAAATACCAGTTTGGGATTGCGCGAGAGGCACACCTCTGGGCTCAAGCCGAGTTTCTCCATGACGCCCGGACGAAACCCTTCAATCAACACATCAGCCGATTCAATTAAGCGCAAGACCGCCTCAACCGCAGCGGGTTGCTTCAAGTTCAGCGAAATCGATTGTTTGTTGCGTCGCAACACTTTGCTGTGCACCGAGTGCAAGTCTGTCTCTGCCGGCACAATGCGATCTACGCAGACCACCTCAGCACCGAGATCGGCTAGCAACATCCCAGCGAAAGGTCCGGGGCCTAGTCCGGCAAGCTCGATGACTTTAAATCCCTGCAAGGGTCCGCCCATCTCTCATCCTTTTGTCTTGTCGTGTTTTGTCTTTAAAAGCTAGATTTTGTGCTTTGCTCTTTTCTCTCAGATCTTGGCGAGTGTCTGAACCCTAAAACATTCGACTGGATTCGAGCTCGATCTTGTGCCTTGCGCATTTCTCTCGGCGCTCTTCTCGTATCTAAACCCTATGATATTCGATTGGGTTAAGACGTGGGCTTGAGCACGATCAATCAGCAAGGTTACTATCACTCCACGATTATCTTGTCATTACCTTGAGACTTCTGCCGTGATTCAAAACAGCCAACAAAAAATTGTCGATGAGGCGATTACCTCGCGTCATTCGATGCGTGCTTATTTACCGACACCCGTTTCGCGTGAAGACATCGCCAGCATGCTTGAAGTCGCAGCGCGTGCGCCCTCGGGTTCAAATACCCAGCCTTGGAAGGCTTACGTGCTGATGGGTGAAATGAAAGAGCGCCTGACCGCTGAAATTTTGGCGGTTTACCGAGATAAAGCTCAATTTGAGGCGCTTACTGAAGACTATCGCTATTACCCAACTGATTGGAGCTCGCCTTACTTAGAACGCCGACGCAAAGTCGGCCTTGATCTTTATAAATTGTTAGGCTTAGGCCGTGACGACAAAGCTGGCATGCATGCACAACACGGAAAAAACTACGCTTTTTTTGGTGCACCCGTTGGTATGATTTTTACAGTCGAACGCAAAATGAACACCGGTTCATGGCTTGACTTTGGCTGCTTCTTGCAAAGCCTGATGATTGCCGCGCGGGGCCGCGGCTTAGACACCTGTGCCCAAGCCGCCTTTAACCGGTTTCACCCCGTCATCAGGCGTGTGACCGGCATCCCTGAACAAGAGGTTGTGATGTGCGGGTTAGCCTTAGGTGTTGCAGACATGAGTCAAATTGAAAATACGCTGATCAGCGAACGCGAACCGCTAGACGGCTTTGCGAAATTTTTAGACTAACTCAGTGGCATGACGATCTGACACCCTGTCAACACCCACTGCCGCGCCGCCAAAAATCGACTTGAGTCAACAACTAAACAGCCTACGCAGTCGTAGAACCTAATTAGCGACACCTCGTTACTGCCCACAGCCACAGTGTAAACTTCAGTGTGTTTCATGATTTTTTTCCCCTTCAACCTAATCCACATCATAAAAAAACTATGGACTTCTCTCTCTCTTTACATGAGTTCTGGATCCCTCTGGGTCAAATTCTTTTAGTCAATATTGTGTTGTCGGGCGATAACGCTGTAGTTATTGCCTTGGCTGCGCGATCTTTGCCTCCTAAACAACAGAAGCTTGCCATCTTTTGGGGTTCCGCTGCCGCGATCCTCATGCGAGTCGTGCTGACCATTTTTGCTGTGAAGTTACTTACATTGCCTTACTTGAAGCTCGTTGGCGCAGTGTTGCTGGTTTGGATTGGCATCCAGCTATTAAGTTCGGATGAAGGCGAAGAGAATGTGTCTTCAAGCAGTAGCCTAGCGGCCGCGATCAAGACGATCCTACTTGCCGATTTGGTCATGAGCTTAGATAACGTACTAGGTGTTGCAGCCGCCGCAAAAGGCAGCATGCCTCTGCTGATTATCGGTTTGGCGGTCAGTATCCCCTTGGTGATTTTTGGTGCCTCACTGTTACTGAAAGTCATGGAGCGTTTTCCAATCATTATCACGATTGGTGGCGGCTTGTTAGGTTGGGTAGCGGGCGAAATGGCAGTGACTGATCCTGCGGTCAGTGGCTGGCTCGAAGCCAATGCACCTTACATGCATCATATGTATGTTGGTCCCATTATTACCACGGCAATCGTACTCATCATGGGTAAAGTGCTATTAAAGAAGCACCAAGAAAAATCCGATTAACGTCATTCGTTGTGCTTTAGACAGCACAACGGCTGGGTACTCGCATTGCGCAAAACGCCACGACTCATTTGTCGTGGCGTTTTTTTTACTGGACTGCGCGGAAAGCTTCGGTCTTTAGGACGGGGAAGCGGATCTTCAATCAAAACTTAAGAGTTCGCACGACCTTACCCCAGGTCTCATATTCTTGAGCAACAAAAGCTCGCATCTCTTGAGGTGTGGTGGGGTCAGCCGCCATCGATGCGCCATTTAAACGCTCGAGCGTGACCGTGTCATGCAACGACGCAACAATCGCTTGGTTGAGCTTGTTAATGATGTCTGAGGGTGTGCGCGCTGGCGCAATGAAACCATACCAGTTAGTCGCTTGGTATTTTTCAAAGCCTTGCTCGGCCATCGTAGGTACGTCGGGTAAAGAGGCCTCACGCTTGACGCCTGTGACGGCTAAGCCACGTAACTTGCCCCCTTTGATTTGAGGCACTGCGGTCGGCGCACTGGCAAAGACCGCCTGAATGTTACCGGCGAGTAGATCGGTCATCACTGGGCCCCCACCTTTGTAATTAATATGCTCGGCCACAGTCCCTGCGCGCGACTGCAACAACTCGCCTGCAAGATGCCCGGCGCTACCTAAACCAGCCGAGCCATAAAACAACGGCTTAGCTTTATCTTTTGCCGCAGCAATAAAATCAGCCAATGTTTGAATGGGTGAGTCGGCACGTACCACCAACACGTTGCCAAACGTCACCCCACCCGAGATCATCTCAAAATCTTTTAACGGTTGGTAGGTTGTACCGCCTGGCATGTGAGGGTTGACTGCCATTGAGCCGACGTTAGCCAACCCAAGCGTATAGCCATCGGGCAAGGCTCTGGCGATCGCTTCACAGGCGATATTGCCTCCGGCTCCTGGACGGTTTTCAACCACAACGGGTTGACCTAACAAAGCAGACAGCTTGACCGCGATTGTGCGCGCCGCAGAGTCGGTGCCACCGCCCGGTGCAAAACCCACGATCAAACGGATAGGTTTTGTAGGGAAACGCTCGGCCGACTCAGTCTGTGCCAGCGCGTTTGAAGCGCAAAACAACGCTACCAAGCCCGCGCCAAGCCTACCGCCAATCAGTTTAAACATGCCTGCCCCTGTATGTTGCTTTTTGAATATTGCCTAAACCGAGTAAAGTAAGTGCTATTCATCTAAATCTATTATATGAACCATGCACAAAGATCGTACATCCATGTTTTTGGGCCTGATAGCCACGTTTGCCTTGATCTGCCTGCCTCCGGCACTTCTTGCCCAAACCACATTTCCTAACAAGCCTATCACTCTTTTGGTGGGTAGCGCTGCGGGCGGCTCGAACGATATCTTTGCACGCGCGATTGGTAAGCAACTTCAAACGGCGCTAGGCGTTGCCGTAGTCGTTGAGAACAAGCCAGCAGCGGGTGGGATTCTTGCCAATATGCTGCTCGCCAAGGCTCCGGCCGATGGCTACACCTTGGTTGTGCTGTCCTCTACTTTCACCACCGGGGCTGCTATCCGAACGAATCTTCCATACGATGCGCAAACAAGTTTTGCACCCGTTGCCATGCTGGCTAAAGGCCCGCTATTGATCACCGTAGGCAAACACACGCCGTTTCAGTCGCTTGAAGATCTTATCGTTTTTGCAAAGGCACACCCAGCAAAACTGAACTATGGCACCTCTGGGGTTGGCAGCATCAATCAATTTGCCACAGAAATTTTGGCTGAAGCCGCGCAGATCAAGCTCACGCACGTGCCTTACAAAGGTATGAGCCCTGCCGTGACAGATCTGATGGGAGGACAAATCGATTTGCTGATTGCCAGTGCGCCGTCGTTACTCGCACAGGTCACTGGCGACAAAATCCGAGCTTTAGCGGTCAGCACTGCGGCACGCAGCGACGTGGCGCCCTCGATTCGCTCTTTGGGCGAAATGGGCTACGCGCAGAGCGCTGTTGAGCTTTGGTGGGGTGTGCTTGCGCCAGCCAATACACCGGGTCCAATCGTTGCGCAACTCAACGCCAGCATCAACAAGGCCATCACCGCTGACGAAATGAAAAACTTTTTTATTAAAGAAGGTGCAAGCGCCGCTCCGATGAGCACCGAGGCCTTTGCACAACATTTATCAACTGAGTTAGCGCGCTGGAAGCGCGTTGCTCAGGCCGCGAACATTCAACCCGAGTGAGTTTTATGACACAACCATCATTACCAGGGCCAGCCTCTGCCTTACCCCAAAGAACTGGCAGCCAGGGTCCTTTATCGGGGATTCGTGTAGTCGATCTATCTGCGTATATTGCGGGGCCTTACGGTTGTTCGCTGCTCGCCGATCAGGGCGCAGAAATCATCAAGATTGAACCACCGAGTGGCGATAACCTTCGACGCTATCCCTCATCGTTACCCTCAGAAAGCCGCGCTTTTTTAGGTGTGAACCGCAGCAAACTGGCGGCTGTGCTTGATATCAAAGACCCCACTGATCTTGCTACCCTACTGACCTTGATCGAAACCGCTGATGTCTTGGTGCATAACTTCAGACCCAGCGTGGCCCCGCGCATCGGCATCGGTTACGAAACTCTAAAACTGTTGAATCCGCGTTTGATTTACTGCGCTGTCAGTGGCTATGGCGACTCGGGTCCCTTCAAAGAAAAAGCGGGTTTTGATCAAGTCTTGCAAACGATGACTGGCATGACGGTACTACAAGGTAAGCCTGGCGGTCCTCCTGAGATTTTGTATGGCTCAATCGTCGATTACTACACCTCGGCGTTAGTGGCCGGTGCGGTCTCTTCAGCTCTGTTTGAACGCGAGCGCTCTGGTCAAGGTCAATTTGTCGGTGTCTCGCTACTCGCGGCCGCGCTCACGCTGCAATCGGCGCGACTGGTGTGGGCCGAAGGTGAAGGCCGCGAGGTCGGCCGTGACATGCGTTCGCTGGGTATTACGGGCATACATCCTACCCGCGAAGGCTATTTATATATCTCTGCGAACGTGCCGCATTTTTGGACTGCCTTGTGTCAAAAAGTTGGCCTCGAAGAGTTGGCCAATAACGAGCGCTACGATACCGTGCGTAAGCGTGCGCAGCATCAAGAAGAGATCGTACCCAAAATACGCGAGGCGCTGATGAAACATACAGCGCTTGAATGGGAGGCTATTTTTGGCGAAGAGGTGCCCTGCTCAACTGCCCTGTCGATTGAAGACATGTTTGAGCACCCGCAGGTGGCCAGTCAAGACCTGATTACAAATTATGAACATCCGGTCGTGGGAACTTACCGTGGACTTAAGAGCTCGATCAAGTTTAGCCGTACACCCGGCCCAGATCCGTTCGCCGCACCCACACTCGGACAGCACACCGACCTGATTCGAAGCGAAGCAAAGCGCTTGCGCAAAGACAACAAAAAGACCTGACGATCCCAGCATCAGAGTTCAGAAAAAAAACATGACTATCCCGGTATCAGCGACATCACCCGAAGCAATTCTCGTCCCGAACTCTGCCGGCGCCAACATCCCCGCTATGCATGTACCTTCGAAGGCCTGTGATTGTCACTTGCATATTTACGATGCAAGATTTCCACAGTCGGCCGACGCTGCGGCCCTACACGAACCGGCCACAGTTCACGCATATCGACTATTACAAAAGCGTTTAGGCACAGAGCGTGCAGTGATCGTGACGCCACGCAACTACGGCGTCAACAATGACGTAACACTTGATGCGATCGCGCAACTTGGTTTCGACCGCGCGCGTGGTGTCGCCGTCTTACGCAGCGATGTGAGCGACGCTACCCTCAAAACGCTGGATGCAGGCGGGATTCGTGGAGTACGCTTCTCTCTTTACACACCCAAAAATGCAGCGGCGAGCTTTGAGATGGTCGAACCTTTAGCTGCACGTATTGTCAAGCTAGGCTGGCATCTGCAATTACACTGGACCGCAGATCAAATCGTTGAACACGCAGCGATGCTTAAGCGCCTACCGACCCAAATTGTGTTTGATCATATGACGCGCTTGCCGCAGCCTCTGGGGCTTGACCACCCGGCCGTACGAATCGTTGAAGACCTGTTGACGCGAGGCCGCACCTGGATCAAGCTTTCGGGCGCCTACTTAGACAGCCAAGTTGGCGAAGCGGGTGATTTTTTAGATGTCGATGCGGTCGCGCGTCACTGGCTTGACAAGGCACCCAAACGCCTCGTGTGGGGCAGCGACTGGCCACACCCCACTGAGGCCGTTAAACCCAATGATGCCAACATGCTGGATATGTTGATGCGCTGGACAAACAAGCGCGCAGTCATTGAGCAGATTTTGGTCAATAATCCCGCCGAACTTTATGTTTTTAATTGAGTCGCCGATACACTGGGCCCCATGACCGCCCCACGCAGAATTGCTCATTTAGATATGGATGCGTTTTTCGCATCAGTCGAATTGCTGACGTATCCAGAGCTGCGTGGACATGCCGTCGTGGTGGGCGGGCGCAACGCCGGTGCTCCGACTACTAACGTTGAAGGTGAAAAACAATTTTCACGTCTGCGAGGCTATGCGGGACGTGGCGTTGTCACCACCTCAACGTACGAGGCGCGCGCCTTGGGTGTGTTTTCTGGCATGGGATTAATGAAATCAGCCGCCTTGGCGCCCGAGGCCATCTTACTGCCCGCAAACTTTGAGGCCTACCGACACTTCTCACGCCTGTTCAAAGAAGCGGTAGCCTCGGTCGCACCGCGCGTCGAAGACCGCGGCATCGACGAAATTTATATCGATCTGACACATGTAGAGGGCGATTCGCTCAGCCTTGCCAAGCGCATCAAGCAGGCAGTTTTTGACGCAACGGGGCTAAGCTGTTCGATCGGCATCACTTCAAATAAACTTTTATCCAAGATTTGTTCTGATCTCGATAAGCCCAATGGGATTACGATTTTGGAACCCAACGAGTTGAAGACACGAATCTGGCCATTAGCTGCGAAAAAAATTAATGGTATCGGGCCGAAAGCAAACGAGAAACTGGCCGCTCTAGAGATTCATACGATCGGCGATCTCGCCGCAGCGCCTACAGAGCTGTTATTGGCACATTTTGGACGAAGTACCGGCGCTTGGATGGCACAAGTGGCGCAAGGGATTGACGAGCGTGAGGTCGTGACTTGGTCAGAGCCTAAATCTATTAGTCGTGAAACCACCTTTGAGCGCGACTTGCATGCCAAACATGACCGTTCGAAATTATCCGAGGTATTCACAAATCTATGCTTGCGCCTGGCTGAAGATCTTCAACGCAAAGGCTATGCGAGTCGTACCATTGGGATCAAGCTAAAGTTCGCAGATTTTCAAGTGATCACGCGTGACGTCACCTTGCCAGACGATGTAACAGATGGCCATCAAATTCGACTGGCTGCAACTGAATGTTTAAAACGTGTGCCCCTCGAACAGCGAATTCGCCTGTTGGGCGTGCGTGCAGGGAGCCTACGTCCGGTGCAGGCCGCCGAATACGTTGATCGGGCCGCGCAGCCAAGTCTGCCTTTTGAGTTTGAGTGACAAACTCAACACAAGCAAAGAATAGGGTTGTTGCAAGAAGCGTAACGGTTCACAACCCATTACAAAACAACTATATTCTCTTTTAAAGATAACTACGTTGTTGATAACCAAAACTCACTCGGAATTTTTATCATGTCCACTTTTGAAAATTTAGATCTAGTAGGCGTTGCGCAGGGTATCAAGAATAAAGAATTTAGTTCGCAAGAAATAACGGCTTGGTCCTTGAACCGCCTTGAAACAATCGGTTGTACGTTCAACGCAGTATTTCGCATTGACCACGACCAAGCGTTGGCGCGTTCAAAAAAACTAGATACTCAACAAGCGCGAGGCGAACCACTTGCCCCTTTACACGGCGTACCTCTGGCGCACAAAGATTTGCTCGAAGTGGCCGGCCTTGAAATGCATGTGGGATCAAAGATTCTACGCGGCAACGTTGCCAAAAATAATGCTTGGGCGATCAACACTCTTGACGCGGCTGGACAGGTCAATTTAGGTGCGCTGCATATGGCAGAGTTCGCCATGAGCCCGACCGGCTTTAACGCACATTATGGACATGGCTTAAACCCCTGGAACCCGGCCTATGCCTGTGGTGGATCCTCGAGCGGCTCAGGCATCGCGGTGGCGGCGCGTTTGATCTTTGGATCGCTCGGCAGCGACACGGGCGGCTCGATCAGACACCCAGCCGCAATGTGTGGCGTGACCGGCATCAAGCCTACTGCGGGGCGGGTTAGCTTCGCCGGTGTGTTTCCGCTGTCGCATACCTTGGATTGCGTGGGACCCTTGGCGCAAACGGCGCGCGACTGTGCACGGATCCTGACGCATATTAGCGCGCCAAACTCGAACGACCCTTGGTGTACTCCCCGCGCGAATGAAGATTACGAAGCAACATTAGATGGCAACATCAAGGGCCTTCGCATCGGCGTGCCCGAGGCTTATTACCGCGAGAACCTTGATCCTGAAGTTGCAGCGGCGTTAAAAACAAGCCTAGAAGTTTTAAAGGCGCGAGGCGCGCTACTGGTCGATGTTCAAGTCCCCGACATGGCTAAAATCCATGAGATGACAGCGATCGTACTCACCGTTGAGGCCGCCACAGTGCATCACCGTTGGATGGAAACCCGCCGAGACGAATATGGTTCGCAAGTGCTCGCCCGCACAGCGCCGGGTTTCACCCACAGCGGCATCACCTATCGCGAAGCACTTGACGCTCGGCAAGACTTGATTCAAGCCTATCTCGACACCTGCTTTGCCAACTGCGATGTTGTACACATTCCAACGTTAATGGTGCAAACACCCACGATCGCAGCCTCCACAACGGGCACGCTTGACGAGGTTTTGCAATTGATCAGTGGTTTCTCTAACGCAGGCCGTGCCATAAATTATTTAGGGTTTCCGTCAATGAGCATACCTGCGGGGTTGTCTAGCATCAACATGCCACTGGCGTTTCAATTGGTGGGTCGCCACTTTGAAGAAGCTAAACTGCTGAAAGTCGCTGATGCCTTCCAACGCGATACCTCTTGGCATCGTCAACAACCCGCAAAATGAAAATCACTCCTACAGGGCAGATACTCGGTGCACTAGTGCAGGCGCTCGATCTCAGCCGCCCACTCACCGATACCGAATTCGACACATTGATACTTGCGCTCGGCAATCACGGTGTTTTAGAGTTTCCGAATCAAACGCTGACGACCGCGCAACTCAAAGCCTTTAGCCAACGCTTTGGAGAACTCTACGTGAGCCCCGGCGGGCGGGCGCAGGCTGAGGGGTTTCCTGAAGTCATGATCTTGTCGAACATGATGCAAGACGGAAAACCTTTGGGTCTCAGTGATGCCGGGCAATCCTGGCACACCGATATGTCCTACTCAAACATGATCGCGTTTGCTAATGTGTTGCACGGCACCGTTATCACGCAACGCGAGGGCCAACCTTTAGGTGCCACGCAATTTCGCAATACCCATGCTGTGTACAAAGATATCCCCCAAGAGTTGAAAGAACGACTCGCCCAAACAACGATCACCCATGACTTCAATAAGTTTTGGGACATGATGCGCAGTCGCCCAGGTAGCACCCGCCCTGCGCTCAGTGACGACGAAAAACGCAAACGCCCTCCAGCCACCCACCCTACTTTCTTGACCCACCCGATCACGCAGAAAAAAGTGCTGTATGCCAACCCTGGGTACGCCATGAAAATCAACGAGCTGAGTCAACAAGAAAGTGACCAAGTACTGAACTATCTTTTTGAATTGCAAATGCAAGAGAAATATCTTTATACCTACCGCTGGCAAAAAGATTCGCTGTTGATGTGGGATAACATCGGCACCATGCATAACGCGGTCGCAGACTACGGCCCAGACGAGCACCGTTACATCAGGCGTTGTCAGGTCATGGCTACGCATTTTTATGGGGCACAAGGTACCCGCGCTCCGATATTTTTCAAGGCAGCCTGATCTCGACAAAACGCTAGAAGTGCTCTCGTTGCGCCTTGTGGATGGGCTTCTTACAAAAGATGCCTCTAAAGCTTAGCCCTCGATACGAACTACTGGTCAGATCAAACAATTTTTTTATCGACCCTTGAACGCTCAACTCATTTTTACCTTGGATCGCACATGACCCTTTCACTGATTGCAAGACAGGTTATGTCTTGTCTGATCCTAAGCCTCTTGGCGGTGCCCAGCTTTGCCCAAACGACAACGACTGCGAACTACCCAACACGGCCGCTGCGCCTGCTCATCGCGTACGCTCCAGGTGGCGCCACCGACATTGTTGGGCGCCTGCTTGCACAAGAACTTTCGCTACAGCTCGGGCAAACGGTTGTGGTTGAAAACCGTGCGGGCGGGGGTACTCTGTTGGCAACAGAGGCTTTGCGCAAAGCCGCACCTGATGGTTACACCCTACTGTTTGGTACCAATGCGTTTGTGATCACCCCTCTGTTGCACGACACGCCAACGTATGATCCAGTCAAGGATTTTGAACCGATTGGTTTGACAACGATTCAACCCTTGGGGCTTTTAGTCGCTCCACAAACGCAACTCGACACGACAGAAAAACTGATTGCTTATGCTAAACAGCATCCAGGCAAAGTTAACTTTGCTTCATCAAGCAATGGCACGGCTCAACATCTTGCCGGCGAAGCATTTCGCGTGGCTGCCGATATTGATATCGTGCATGTCGCCTACAAGGGGGCCAGCCCTGCGTTGATTGATTTGCTGGCAGGTCGCGTCGACATGATGTTTACCTCGCTGGTCGGCAATATGGATCACATCAAAGAAGGCCGGTTGCTGTTACTAGCTACCACGGGCAGCCAACCTACACGGGCGACACCTACGACACCCACCGTCGCACAAGCTGGCCTAACGGGCTTTGAAGCCTACACTTGGCAAGGCGTAATCGCGCCGGGCGGTACGCCTGCGCCAATCATTGAGAAACTCAATGCCGCCGTCATCAAAGCTGCGAACGCCCCAAAGATTGTTGAGACGCTGGCTGCACAAGGCATGGAAGTCAAGACCTCGAGCCCCAGCGAGATGCGTGCGCTATGGGCCAAAGACATGGCGCAATACAAAACTCTTTTGCAGCGCACCAAAACCAGCATTCAGTAAGCGGGCATTCGAAGAATTTTTAGCCTATGATTGCCCCACTTATACGGAGATCATATGGCAACCTTTACTTCAAAACGTTTTACCCAACTCACAATTGAGACTGTTGCGCCCGAAGCGCGCGATTTGGCTGGCGACATCCTAAAGATTTCGAGCGTCGGGTTAGCCGGCCCCTACAACGTCATGCTGCGCAGCCCCGTGTTTGCCGATCGCATGAAAAAAATGCTCGATTACCTGCGTTGGAACTCTTCAATCCCAATGCGTTTAAGCGAGTTGGCGATTTTGATCCAAGCCCGCATCTGGACCTCGCAAGTTGAATGGCATGCTCATTACCCGATTGCCTTGCGCGAAGGCTTGCCAGCACATGTTGCCGACGATATCAAAGCAGGAATTCGTCCGCGTAATATGCAGCCCGACGAAGCTGCTGTATATGACGTTTGCACCACCATGACTCAAAACCATGAAATCAGCGATGAGTTGTTCAATAGCGCAAAAGCAATTTTGGGCGAACAGCAAATCGTCGACGTGATTGCCGTGACCGGTACCTACGTCACCATCGCCATGCTGCTCAGCTTAGGCGAAGAGCCAGTGCCTGTCGGCAAGCCCTTGCCCTTCCCTGAAAAAGCGCGCTCGGCCTAAACCGGTTAGGTACGTGGATCAGTATCGCTCTTTAAGACAAGTCAGTATCTTGAAGAGCGGTACGCGAAAACATATATTCAACTAATACGCGTATTTCTTAACCTGCGCTTCGTCCCACTGAATCCCTGAACCGGGCTCGTTGCGCAGCACCGCTTGACCCGCCACAATCTCAAGTGGGGTCTTTAAAATTGGGTTGGCCCAGTCGACATACTCAAGCCAGTGCGCGGTTGGTGTGACACACATCAGGTGCGCGCTGACCTCTGGAAACAAATGGGTCGACATCGGTAAGGCTGCAGCGTCAGCGATTGCTGCGGCTCGCAGCCAGCCCGATACACCGCCAATGCGCTCTAGGTCTGGCATCACATAATCACTTGCTTGCGCAGCAATGGCGCGCGACATGTCACGCGAGCCCCAATAATTTTCACCTATCTGCACTGGGGTTTTCAAAGCGGCTGCCACTCGGGCACACCCCGCATGATCATCTGCCCGCACGGGCTCTTCGATCCAGGTTAAACCCAAGTCATCGAGTGCATGCCCGCGGCGAATCGCCTCAGAGGGGTCTAAGCCTTGGTTGTAATCGGTCATCAGCCGAACGCCCGCAGGCAAGGCACTTTGCACGGCTTTGACAGCCGCAACATCGTCGTTCAGGTCAGCGTAGCCCAGACGTAACTTCATACCCGTAAATCCGCCCGCCAAGAGTTCGTTTGACTCGCGCGCCAACGCGGCTACGTCAGCGCGTTGCCCTGTCAGGCCTAAGCCGCAACTGTTATAGGCGGTAACAGGCTTGAGTTGCCCACCTAAGAGGCAAGCCAAGGGTTGTTTGGCTTGTATGGCTAGCGCATCCCAAACCGCCATGTCGATTCCTGAGATGGCCATGCCGACTAAGCCGACCGCCCCGAGAAGCGTGAAGCGCTGAGTCAGCAGTCGTTCGATTTCAAACGGGACCAAGGGCTGACCCACCAACAGGCTTGCCATATCTTCAATTAAAGCCACCTGCGCCTTTAGCGCGAGTGGTGTAACCGCAAACAAATAACTGCGCCCCACCACCCCGTCAGAGGTCGTGAGGTCAAGCAATACCATCGGGGCTTTACTGACGGCGCCGGTCGACGTTTGCAAAGGCCGTTTGATGGGTGCAAACACGGCACGTGCCGTCAGTGAATGAATCGTCGTCATAGGTTGCCTCCGATGGCCGAACAGCAGGTTACTTAAGGTTTGAGAACGCCGTGGGCTTCAAAATTGTGCGCGAAACGCCGGCCAGTAAGGCGCCGTCTTTTTCAGAGGCGGCGCGTGCAGCCAGCCACTTTGGATCCGCCATAAACGTGGCAGAGGCGCGATCTCGATGGTTCATGTCATCCCATTCGAGCATGTAATAAAAATCATTGGTGTTTTCGCCGATATCGACTGTCCAAAAACCTACAGGACGAAAATCGTGGGTTTTCCAGATTGGCACCGTATGATTGGCAAAACGCTCGATTAGGGCAGGCAATTTACCTGGGGCGGCGTGATAGACGCGAAGTTCGTAAATCATGGGGTTGTCTCCTGATAGTAGATATTTTTATTGATTGATTGTTCTTGATACTTAGAACCAAGAGCTGAGCACTGAGCCCTAAGCATTAAGAACCGAGTCCTTATCATAACCAGAACTACCACGTCATGAACGGGAATATACTAATGGTCTGATCTTGGGTCTGTCACCCAGTCTGTCTACAAAAGGTAACCTAAAGTGACTGAATTACAAAAAATTGATACAACGCTGGGCACTGGCGCAGAAGCAATCCCAGGTAAACATGTGTCGGTGCACTACACCGGCTGGCTCTTTGACGCTGCCGCTGCAGACCAAAAAGGCGCCAAGTTTGATAGCTCGCTCGACCGCGGTCAATTGTTTGACTTCCCGCTCGCGGCTGGCCACGTCATTAAAGGCTGGGACGAAGGCGTCGCAGGCATGAAGATCGGTGGCAAGCGCACGCTGATTATCCCCCCTGAGATGGGCTATGGCGCGCGGGGTGCTGGCGGTGTGATCCCCCCGAACGCAACCTTGGTATTTGAGGTCGAATTGCACGGCGTCGAGTAAAGCGCGACAGACCGCAAGCTAGCAGACGATCCTATTTGCGTTGTTTGTGCCTCCTTGAAGAAAGCCTTCAAGAAGTGCACAAACTGATCGCCATGCAAGGAACCGTCGTTTGACAATCAACGGTTGACCGTCATACCAGCGGCAAATAAAAAAATGAATGTGAATCAAACTCTCGTTGGCTTGGCTCTCACTCTGTGCCACGTGCTAGCGCAGGCACAGCCCTCTGTCATACGCTTGATGGTGGGGTTTCCGGCGGGCGGCGGAACCGACGCGATCGCTCGCGTGCTGGGCGAGCAACTCAGCCCAGCCCTTGGCGCAAACGTTATCGTCGAAAACAAAGCCGGCGCAGGCGGGCAAATCGCGGCTCAAGCTCTCAAAGCGGCCCCTAAAGACGGCTCGGTACTATTTTTATCGCACGACCACACCATTTCAATCTTGCCCCTTGTGCTGAAAAACCCCGGGTTTAATCCTCAACAAGATTTCACGCCCGTCGCAGGTTTCGCCTCGTTTGCCAATGGTCTGGCCGTCTCGCCAGGTACCCCAGTCAACACGTACCCGCAGTACCTCGACTGGATGCGTGCGCAAGGCCAAGCGAGTCTGTCAATCGGTATCCCTGCTCCGGCCTCGGTGCCCGAATTTTTAGTGAAAGTACTCGCCGCACAAGCTAAGCTATATTTACAACCGATTCCGTACCGCGGTAGCGCACCTATGCTGATCGATATGCTGGGCAACCAGATCCCAGCGGGCGTAGCGTCAGTGCCAGATTTTATTGAGCACATCAAAGCGGGCAAGGTGCGAATGTTGGCGGTCATGGGCCAACAGCGGCAAGCCTTGCTACCCGAGGTACCCACACTGGCCGAGCTTGGCCTCACTGGCTTTGAAGACCTGCCCTATTACGGCATTTTTGCACCGATCGGCACACCACAACAGGTGACCGCACGCTATGCAACCGCTATCGAAAGCGTATTACGCCAACCGCAGGTGCTCGAGCGCCTGCAGGGTCTTGGCCTGACGGTTGAATTCATGCCGTCGGCCATAATCGCCGAGCGCGAGCGCGCTTACTCACAAAGCTGGGCCCGGTTGATACAAAGCAGCGGCTTTGTTCCGTAGTAAGGTACCCGGAACGTAATCGCGTTAAACTCCTCACACCATCGGTCGCATGAACTAAGCACTTAACGCCATGCCAAAATCTGCGCTGTCGCTTCGAGTCAACCACCATTTCTTACGCACAATCGGTGAAACACTCGATGGCGTCAAGGCGGCCATGTGCGTGTTTGACGAGCAAGATCGCACGGTGTTCTGGAACCGTACCTTTTTAGAGGTGTTTCCTGAGCACGCGGGCAACGTGTACGAGGGTGAGCCCTATCGCGATAATCTACAGCGATTTTATCGAGCTCGTCTAAGCCCTACCGATTTACCCAACATCGAGCAATTCATTTCGATGGGTATCGACCGGCATCACGCACAGATGCGCCCCTACAGCTTTGACCACCGCGATCAACGCGTACACGTGTCGTCTTTGCCTCTGCCGAATGGTCAGCGCGTGCGCATATGGAGCGCAGAGAAGCTGGCGCATCATGAGCGACGCGCCCAGACGCTACAAGCAAAAACTGTGATCTCGGATGAGACAGCCCAGCTTCTTGATCGTTTACCCGATGGCGTCATGATCTGTGACCATGATGGCAGGCTGAAATGGGTCAATCAGGCCTTTGTTGATATCTATGGCTGTCGCGACAGACAAACAAGCCTGAACCTCTCATTTTTTTATGTATATGACCAAGCATGGCAACGAGAAAGCAGTCACGAGGCGCAAGCACAAAAGACACCGCAAGCTGACTTGATCGAACATTTCAACTTTTCGGGTACGCCCTTTGACCTCACCTTGCCTGGAAAGCGCACGATACGTGTGATTACCTCAAAAACAGTGCATCAAGACACCATCTACACACACGTGGATGTCTCTGAGCTTGAACTGCAAAAATCCTTGTTAATGCAGGCACAAACCCAGTTACTTGACCTCGCACATCAAAAATCGGATTATCTCGAAGAGCAAATGTTGTCTACGCTGAACGCCATCGCGCTCGCGCGAGACAATGAAACTGGGCAGCACATTTTGCGTACGCAACGTTATGTCAAAACACTTGCGCTTCGACTGCGTACTTTAGGACATTATCTTGAAGCGCTAAGCGATACTGACATCGACACCATGTTTAAGGCCGCACCCTTGCACGATATTGGCAAAGTCGGCATCCCTGACAACATTTTGTTAAAGCCCGGACGCTTAACCGAGGATGAGTGGCAGGTCATGAAGACACATGCCCTCATCGGTGAAAATACACTCTCTGCAACCAAACGCGGAGAAGAACAGAACCAACTGATCACCGTGGCAAAAAATATCGCTGGCGGGCACCACGAATGGTGGAACGGCGAAGGCTATCCAAGAGGCTTGCAAGGCGAAAAAATCCCACTTGAAGCCCGCATCATGGCCCTGGCTGATGTCTACGAAGCCTTGGTATCCGAAAGAGTCTACAAAAAGAACTGGACGCACGAGAGCGCAGTACAGTTCATCACTGAAAAAAAAGAAACCCAGTTCGACCCACTCGTGGTCGAGGCTTTTTTGTGCGAAACCGACACCTTTCACGAGATTGCGCAGGCATTCAAAGACTAAATGCTTTAGAGCAAGATGCCGTCCACGTAAAACCAACGGCCTTCGTCTTTTAAAAAACGACTTAATTCATGCAGGCGTGTTGGCACACCCTTGAGGCGACTGCGCGCAACGAACTCGACCTCGGCCTGCGCTGGCCCTGTCATCCGAGAAGATTTCACGTCAAGACCTAGCCATTTGACGTCTGGCTCGAAACTAAGATCCGCGGGGCGCTGCGCGCGAGCCCACGTCTGTTGAAGATACGTGTCTCGCTCAAGCACGAACGCGCTGTACCGAGAACGCATCAGGCTCTCGGCGTCGGGGGCCGGTACCGTGTCAAAGTGATCAAGATAACGGCCGCAGCATTGATCGAACTGCAACTTTTTATTTTTGATGACACGACCGCAACAACAAGGTTGAAGATTGAGCCGCATCAGACTACCTTTTTATAGTTGAATCACGCTGCACTGCGGTTGGAATCTTAGCTCAAAGCCAAGTCCCGCTGAGCATTCAAGAACTATCATTCAGCTTTAGAATGCGTGACTAAAAATGCTGGCACCTTCAAATCCCAATGAATAGCCGCAGCACGCATTAAAAATGTGGCTGTCGTGCAAGCGATGAGCATTAGCAAAGCTTGCTGAGGGTAAAAGTGTAAACCGGCCATCAACAATATGCACCCTAGCGCCACCGGAATGGCATAGAGCTCGGTCGACATCAGCAAATTTTTTCGTCCGGCAATCACATCGCGCAAAATACCACCACCAATCGCCGTAATAACACCCAAAATCACAGGTGCTAAAGGTAAGCCAAAATCAAGCTCATGCGCTTTCATCGCCCCTTGAATACCAAAGAGCGCTGCACCTAGCCCATCAAGATACAACATCAAAGCAAATACCTGAGGCTGAGTAAACAATGAACGTGCGACAAACGCTAACAGGCTTGAGACGATTGCAACGCGCACAAAAACCAAATCCTCAACCCAAAAGGGCTGGACATCTAAGATAAGGTCACGCACCGTGCCACCACCCACGGCAGTGATAACACCCAACACCACGACGCCAAAAATGTCGACCCCTCGATCGGCGATCGCTAAGACAGCAGTAATCGCAAACGCCATCGTTGCAATGATCGCCAGCCAAAACATGAGGGCATCGATTGAGCTTTGCGCACTTAACATACTAAAGACCTTTGAAGAAAGATGGCCGATACCAGTCCTTGACCGCTGCGACATAGCGCTCAACCCCTTGATCAACGCTGACGGCGTCAAGGGCTCCGTACGATAGACGCTGATAATTAGCCCGTTCGGTGTCGCATAAGCCAAAGGTGAAACCAGGCACAGAAACGACATGATGTCTCTGTGCCATCGCGCGATTAAAGGCTAGCTGATCGACCTCTGCGGCAAGGCCAGGCAACTTCAGAAACACATAAAAAGCGCCCTGGGTTTCAGGAAACTGCACTAAGTCGCCTAAGCCCTTCAGACGCTCATAGACATTTTTTCGCACCACCGCGAGCGCGTCGATTTTAGGCTGTACCCAGGCGCGACCGTATTTCAACACCTCAAGGGCCAGCATTTGCGAGGCAACAGGCGCGCAGATCAAATTTGTATCTTGCACTTTATTCATGGCATCAAGCAGATCAGCAGGAAACACTACATAGCCAATCCGCCAACTCGCCATGCCGTAATTTTTTGACATTGAGTAAAACGAAATGGTGTGCCGCTGCGCGCCGGGCAACGATGCAGGCGAAAAGTGCTCTGCGCCGTCATACGTAAAATATTCATATGCTTCATCACTGAAGTGATAAATATTTTTTGCAGCACACAAAGCATTAACGGCTGTTAAAGACGCTTTTGAGTAGACCGCTCCAGTGGGATTATTGGGTGACACGGTCACGATTGCGCGCGTGCGGGGGGTCACCGCGGCGGCAAGCGCCTCAATATTCAGACTCCAGTCATCGTTGACGGGCACCGACACAGGCACGCAGCCAACCATTCGAATCGCCATCTCTTGATTAAAGTAATACGGCGAAGGCAAAATAAATTCATCGCCTGGATCACCCACAGCCAGCAGGCAATTCAAAAAAGCCATGTTGCTACCCGCCGTGACCATCACAACCGAATCAGGCCCGCAGTGGATATTGTTCTCGTCTGCCAGTTTTTGTGTCAAGGCATTAATTAATGCAGGGTGCCCGATAATCGCCTGGTATTTATTCAGAGCGACATCGCCCATCAAACCCGGTAACGCTGCGAGCGCTTGAGCAGGTGGCCCATAATTCACAACACCCTGCCCTAAGGAAATCGTGCCCGGATTGTCGCGCACTAAGGCGGCAATCGCAGGCATCACTGGTGTATCTACCGAAGCTATTCTGTGCGAGAAACGTTTCATCGACGTCACACTTTGGTCAGCCAACCATGCGTGTCAGGGGTCAGGCCACGTACTGCATCAAAATAAATTTTCTGCATTTGTTTAGTGATCGGCCCAATAGTGCCATCACCCACTGGCAAACGATCAATTTTGATTACTGGGATAATTTCTTGCCCCGTACCGCATAAAAAGGCCTCGTCAGCAAAATACAACTCACTACGATCGACCTCACGCTGCACCACAGGCTGACCTGTGGCCTCTTCGTACAAAGTGATAATGGTGTCGCGCGTCACGCTTTCTAAAATGTTGCTTCCAATGTTGGGCGTAATCAGCTTGCCGTCTCTGACCATAAAAAAACATGCGATGGGTGCTTCAGATACTTTGCCAGAAGGCGTCAACATCAAGGCACCGTCATAGCCATCCGATTTTGCCTGTAACTGCGTTAAACGCGCGTTGTGATAATTTGCCGTGGCTTTGATACGCGGTGGGCTCGCGTTATCCGACAATCGACTCCAAGAGCTCACGCCCAAACTCATACCAGTATCGGCAAACTTTGGACGCTCGCGGGGTGAGGCAGCGGCCGTGTAGCCAACGGGCCCGGTCTGCGCCATCAGCCCAAGGGCTTCGATATACACCAGCAAGCGAATGTAGACATCGTCATCAGGCTCGTTGGCACGAATCAAACCCGACAGCGCCTCGCGCATGCCCTCTTGGGTAAAGCTGTGATCAAAGCGCATCACTTTCATACCAAGTACCAAGCGCTTGAAATGTTCAGCAAACCTAAAGATCTTGAACTCACCCGTCGTGGGGTTGCGATACGCCCGCAACCCCTCAAAGACAGCCGTCGCGTACGTCATGCCCAGCGACATCGGATGCACACTTGCCTGCTCGTAGGGAAGCAACTTGTCGTTTTGTAAAATAATTTTTGGCTGCCACATAAACCTAGTCCTTTTTTAACTTCAACTCTGGGATCAACTTACCCATTTGCCGGTACACGCCGGTTACCGACTCGGTGAACGCAGTATGGCCAAGATACGCGGGCGTACCTTTGAGCTTATTGAGTAAATCAAGAAACCCAGGGGTGCGCACCATTTCAGAGGCTGCAGCTTCCCACTCTTTGATGATGTCTGGGGGCATACCGCCTGGGCCTGCAATCCCATAAAAGATTGGTACTGAAATCGGAAATTTCAAATCTTTATACGTTGGTACATTTGGATATTCTGGGATCCGGTCGGGCCCACTTTCTGCGAGCAGCCTGATGGTGCCCGCTGCGGCGTGCGGCGGAAACTCTGCAGCCACCAAGGCTTGAATCTGCCCACCGAACAAGCCATTCATTGCGTCAGCACCGCCCTTGTAAGGCACATAGGTAGCTTCTATACCGGCCGCCTGAAAGGCAGCCTGCGTCGAGATATGGGTGCCGCCATTGGTGGCCGCTGTAGACCAAAACAACTTATTAGGATTAGCTTTTGACCACGTCATCAGCTCTTGAATCGTCTTAAATGGCGAGTCTGATTTAACAAAAAGCGGTTGCGCACTGACTAAGGTTTGAAACAAGTAGGTGAAGTCTTTACTTGGATCGTAGGTCTGTGGCTGAAAATACGGCGCCACGGTAAAGGGGCTCGTCGTAGCCAACGCAACGGTATAGCCGTCAGGCTTAGCACGCGCTAACAAACTGGTCGCAATGGTGCCACCGGCACCTGGTTTGTTTTCAATAATGACAGGCACCTTCCAGCGTTCGCGCAGGTAGTCTCCGACCCAGCGCGATGACATATCGCCACCTCCACCCACCGCAAAACCAACAATGATGGTGATCGGCTTAGACGGAAATTTTTCAGCAGGTTGTGAAAAACCTGGTGCTGCCAGCAAACAAGACGCGAGTATGGTGAGACAAAATTTTATAGATAGTTTCAACACAATAAACTCCCTTTGGATGATAAACACTGCGACACCTTAGCCTCGCATCGCTTTGAGTTGCTGCGAATACCCAGACGGATCGATTTGCACATCGATCAAACTGGGGCCCTGAAGCTTTAACGCCTGCGTTAAAGCTTGTTGATACTGCGCTTCGGTCGTGGCCGCAAAACCCTGGCCGCCTAAGGCCTGCATGGCTTTTGCAAAATCATGTTTGCCCCAACGCACGCCGCGACTGGGCAACTGCTTACTTTGTTGTTTGATATCGATCAGAGACAGTGCACTGTCATTAAAGACCACGACAACGATGCGCGCCCCCGAATCAATGGCGGTACAAAGCTCGCCCAGGCACATCATCAGCCCGCCATCGCCTGTGAAGCAAATGACGGGTTGCGCGGGTTCATCAAGAGCAGCTGCAATGGCCGCTGGCAACGCAAACGCCATCGTCGCCAAACCATTTGAAATTAAAACATCGCCAGGCTGCGTCACCGGAAAAAACGCAGTCGCAGAAAACATATGCGCACCGGCATCGACTGACATGCGTGGTCTAAATTTTTGCTCGACACAAGCCTGCGCAGACAGCTGCACTAACCGATCGGGCGCCACGCCAAATTGCACGGATGGATAGGCCAGACGCTTCAAAATATCGTGGCGCAAGAGCGCGATTTGCTCAAGCGACCAACCCGACACAAAGCCGTTGAGTTCTTCATTGAGAGCAAGGGCATGTTGTTTTAAATCACGACTGACACGCGCCAAAGGCTTGATGTAATGAATATCGTGCGTTGCATTCGATAACTCAACCGCCGGCTTGTTATAGGGCCACGGCTGCAAAATCATTTCGACCGGATCTAACCCCACCATCACCATCAAGTCAGCTTGCGCCAGGCAGTCGGCCTCTTGGATACCACCGGTAAAGATACCCACCACCTGCGGATCAAGATCAGAGACCACCCCCTTGGCTTTATACGTTTGCAACACGGGGCACTTTAGCTGTTTGGCAAGTTGCCTAACTTCAGCAGCACAGTGACGCGCCTCGAGCCCCACAATCAGCACCGGTTTTTTGGCAAGCTTGATCTGCTGAGCAAGGCTTTGCAAGGCGACCTGATCAAGCGCACTTGTTGCACTTGCTTGCGCGACGACTTGCGGCAAGTCAATCAGTCTACGAGCGACTTCGCCCGTCAGTTCGAGATGCACGGGCCCGAGTGGAGCCTGACAAGCAAGCGTAACGATCGCCTCGATCTCAGCCGCAGGGTTCTCAGACTCAAGCCGCGTCACCCCTTTGACAACGGGTTGCAACAGCGCCTTTTGGTCAAAGACCTGATGGGTGATGTAACTGAGCTGTTTATCTGTAAAACCATCGGTAATCACAATCACAGGGGCACGATCAAGCTTTGCATAGGTCACTCCATTGGCGGCATTCGCTACCCCGGGTCCCTTGGTCATCAGCGCCACGCCAGGCACCCCCGTTGTCTCGGCTAAGGCGCCCGCCATCATCACGGCTGCATTTTCAGTTTTCGTGAGGGTAAAACCAATCCCGACCTCAGCCGCAGCTTCGATCAGATCTAACGACGAACCGCCACCCGGCAAGCCGAACATGTGACGCACTCCTGCACGCGCCAAGGCTTGGGCCAAGGCCTGCACAATCGTAATTTGTGATGTTGTATTCAAAATGATTACCGTTGGCTTTAAAAAATGGGAGATCGGTTCAATGCACTGCCTGCACCATTGGATCGCTGAGCCTGATCAGCATATTGTGATGCTGATCAATCACGACGCTGGCGTATTTTGGAACGACGACCGTTGATTCGCGCTCTTCGACAATCGCAGGGCCGTCAAACTGCATACCGGCCTGTAAAACGTAGCGGTCATAGACCGGCGTTTGCACAAAATCTTTACTAAAGACACAAAACACTTCGCGTCTGTTTTTGATTGCAGCAACCGCCGAGATGTCAGCCACTTGGGTATGCGTGAGATTCGCCCTCAGCTGTTCAAGCAACTTAGGCGCAGGCCCCTGCACCACCACGCGCCAAGAGACGACTTCTGCGGGTGTATCCGCCTCGGTACGACCATACAAAGTTTGATAACAGCGATTAAATTCTTCAGACAAATGCTGTTTAAAAGATTGTTTGAGTCGCCCCATCGAAACTGGCACCTCAACCTCGTAGCCTTGGCCAACATAGCGCATCGCAGCGCTGACCTGAGTGGTGCACAACGCAGCCGCTAAGCCCGACTCGGCCAACATCGCTAGCCCTTTCTTTTTTAGACCTTCGATTAATTGCTCGACGACCTGCTCGTCTAATAACTGTACGGGCGACACCGAGGCTTGCACAAATTGAAACGACATCGGCGAGGCCAGAAAGCCAAAGGCCGAAGCCACGCCCGCCCCCAGCGGAATCACCAGGCGCTCGATCCCCAGCTTGAGCGCTACATGGCACGCATGCACAGGGCCAGCGCCACCAATAGGAATCATCGCGTAACTTGAGGCCTTTAAGCCTTTTTCAAGGGCATGGATACTAGCGGCCTGTGACATGGTCTCGTTGACGGTCTCATGAATCCCGAACGCCGCTTCAGTCACCGACACCTCAAGGTGATCAGCGATTTGTTTTTGGATACAGTCGCGCGCCGCTGCGAGGTCTAAGGTCATCGAGCCACCCAAGAACGAGTTGGCATCCAGATAACCCAAGACCAGATCGGCATCTGTCACGGTGGCCTCTTGCCCACCTTGACCGTAGCACGCAGGGCCAGGCACCGCGCTTGAACTGTCGGGACCCACTTGAATCAAACCCAGGCTATTGATACGCGAAATACTGCCGCCGCCCGAGCCGATTTCAATCATATCGATCGAAGGCACTTTTAAAGGGATCCCACTGCCCTTTTTAAAGCGCTGCAGGCGCGCGACTTCAAAGTCAGTGGTGACTGCGCTTTTACCTTCGTCAATTAAACACGCCTTGGCAGTTGTACCGCCCATATCAAAGCATAGAATCTGCGACAGCTCAGCCATCTGCCCGATCAAAGATGTGGCTTGCACGCCACCGGCTGGGCCCGATTGCACCAGTCTGATCGGATACTCAAGTGCAGTATTAAAGTGCACCGTGCCGCCATCTGATTGCATCAGATATAAATCTTGGTCAATACCAAGCTGCTTGATACCTGCCATTAACGCTGAGATGTATTTTTTAAACAAGGGCTGTACATACGCATTACAGACCGTGGTTGCTGTACGCTCATACTCACCAATCTCTGGCATCACTTCGCTAGAGATGCAGACCGCGACCTCGGGCAAGAGTTTGGCAAGCGCCTGCTTGATCTGAATCTCATGCGCAGCAAATCGAAATGAGTGCAGCAAACACACCGCAACAGCGTCAACCTTTGCCAGTTTGATAGCCTCGGCGATCTGGGGCAGTGTTGAAAGGTCTAAGGGTATGATCACCGAGCCGTCATAACCCACACGCTCTTTGACTTCAAAACACAGCGCTCTGGGCACCAGTGGCTCGACCGGCGTCAAAAACAAATCGTAAATGTCGTAGCGCCATTCGCGTCCGATCTGAAGCACGTCGCGAAAGCCTGCGGTCGTAATCAGCGCCGTACGCACGCCTTTACGTTCAATAAGCGCGTTAGCCACCAAGGTCGTGCCATGAATCACGTTTTGTACATCGCTTGCCTGCACGCCGTTATTATCGAGAATCAACTTGATCCCTGTTAAGACCCCAACTGAGGGGTCGTGCGGGGTCGTTAAGACTTTCTCATTATGTAACTGCCCCTGTGCATCGACCATCACCAAGTCAGTGAAGGTGCCACCGATATCCACGCCAATGCGAAAAGGTGCCATCAGTGGTTTAAGCGCCTGACTCATGTTGCGCTCCCTTTCATGGGGGACACCAGAGCCTCGAGTTGAGTACCCTTCAGACCATAGGCCGTCTGCACGCTTTGCGCTGACACCACACCATTTTGTAGATCTGTTGCTAAACTATTTGGGTCGCGCTCAAGGGGCGAAAACATACCGCCCCCACCCGGGGTCTCGAAGGTCACAATCTGACCTTGCTTGATGGTGGTGACTGACTTGCCTGGTATCCGTTCACCATCCAGCAAGTCGACGCCAAGTCTTCCATCGGCCCCACCTAAAAACCCGCGTGGCGGGTATTTGATTCTTTCGTGGCGAATCATGAAGGTCAGAGGCTCGGGCGACAAAGATTGAAACGACAAGCGCTGCCCCAAACCACCTCGATACTTACCCGCACCACCGCTATCGATAATCAGGCTTTTTTCAGTAATCAACATCGGCGTTTGATTTTCAAACTGCTCGATGGGATTATTGGCGATATTGGTCGGAAAGCTTAAACACGCTGGGCCATCGCTTTGCGCACGCGCACCATAGCCACCACTCATGAAAAACATTTTCACAAACTTTCGGTTTGATCGATCGACGCCTTTGAAGTAGACGTTCCAGATCGGCGAGCCGCTATCGGCGATCACTCGATCTGGGATGATTTTCGATAAGGCGCCAAAAATCACGAAGGGTAAGTAGTGGCCAGACAAGTGGCGACCCCATACCGGTGCAGGTCGAGTCGGGTTCACCAAAGATCCCTCAGGCGCGAGTAATGTCAGGGGTCTTAAGCCGCCATCATTATTGGGCGAGCTAGGATCAAACGCACACTTGATGGCGTACGCACTGTAAGCAAACGTAAAGTTATAAACCGAGTTGATTGGCTTATCAATTTGCGGATCGGTACCCGCAAAATCGACCAAAATATCAGAGCCCGTTTTTTTGATCGAGCAACAAATAGTCAAGGGCTTATCAAAGCCATCGGCGGTGACCTGATCGGTGCACTCACCATCAGGGATCGCCTCTAACATTTTGCGCATGCTCAATTCAGAGCGCGACAAGATCGAATCCGTCACACGCTTAAGGTCTTCAATACCCTCTTGTTGCAACAGATTGAGCAGTTTGGTTTGCGCTAAGTCATAGGCCGCGAATTGGGCGCGAATATCGCCCAGCGTTTCAAGGGGCTCACGCAAGTTTTCTTGTAAAAAAGAAATCACATCCGTATTTTCTTCGCCGCGCCGTACGATTTTTAAAATTGGGATACACAGGCCTTCTTCGTAGGCGTCTTTTGCGAAAGGCGACGGCGCACCACCAATATCTACAGTGTGAAAAGTTGACCCAACAAAGGCAACAAGCTCGCGACCACGAAAAATCGGTCGCACCATGGTGATGTCGTTTAAGTGTCCGGTACCAAGCCAAGGGTCGTTCGAGATTAAAACGTCACCTGGCTCAAGGCTGTGCTGCGGATGCTTTTGAAGCATCGCCTCCAGGGTTCTGGGCATCGTCCCTAAAAAGGACGGAATCGAGCGGGATGATTGAGCAAATACTCTGCCGTCGGCATCCATCAATGAACACGCAAGATCCCAGTTTTCGCGCACCACCACCGAAAACGAGGTGCGCACAAAGGTTTGTGCCACCTCATCCATCAAGCCGGTCAAGCGCCTCCAGACGATACCGAGCTGAAGCGCACTAATATCTTTACTCATTGTCTACCTTATGTTTTTTTTATCACGATACGGCACATCAACCCCATCAGGGCGCGCAGCGAAAACACATGCTCTTACGCAGCCATTAAAAAATGCTGGCACATATTAAAACTTAGCTAAGATTTAATCAATTTTCGCGCCAGAGCGCTTGATGACCTCAGCCCACTTTGCCGTTTCGCGTTTTGAAAGTTCAGAAAACTCTTCGGGCGTGCTTGGTGAAATTTCTGCACCAAAAGATTTATATTTTTCGATCAGTTCTGGATTTTTCAGTGCTTGCAGGACCTCAGCATTTAAACGCTTAACGATCTCTGGGGGTAAATTCGCTGGGCCGACCAAACCACCCCACGCCACCACCTCATAACCCGCAAGGCCTTGCTCTGCCACCGTGGCAATCGTCGGAAATGTTGGCGAGCGTTTGTTATCAGTGATGCCGATACCACGCATGCGTCCAGACTGTACGTGCGGCCCGGCCACAGGCGAATTACTTAACGCCACTTGCACTGACCCGCCCATCAAATCCGTCAACATTGCCGGGGCTGATTTGTAAGGCACATGCAGCAAGTCGATCCCAGCCAAGCTGCGAAAGTACTCCATCCCAAGATGCGAGGTTGTGCCGTTGCCATCTGAACCGAACACCACTTTACCCGGATTCTTTTTGGCGTACGCGATCAGTTCTTGTACCGACGTCACAGGCAAGTCGTTATTCACAACCATTAAGTTCACGACGCGCAAGGCGTTTGCAATTAAGGTCAGATCCTTTTCAACGCTGTACGGCACCTTGCTCAGCAACGAGATGTTGGTTGCTAAAGAGACTACGTTGCCGTAAGCCAAGGTGTAACCATCGGGCGCCGAGCGCACCAGATCCATCGTTGAAATCACATACGATGCACCGGGCTTGTTTTCAATCACGATCGGCACACCCATTTGTTTGGACATCTGCGCGCCCAGGGTGCGCATCAAGACATCAGGCGCGCCACCGGGGGCAGAGCCCACAATCAAGCGAATCGGCTTGTCTGGATAGGCGGCGAAGGCATTCGCAGCAGTGAAGAAAACCAAGGTGGCGATGTAGCACAACAGCGTCGACATTTTTTTCATTTAGGTCTCAATATGCAGAACGTAGGGGCAACCTAGAATGTACAACCAAAGCTAGAGTAGAATTTTCATTAAATCTTGATGCGCGATCAGAAATACTTTGGCTAAAAAGCAGTTTTGCCAAGTACGAACCTCCGATTGCCTTTTATCAACTCCAAAACATTCACCCGCACAGACGAGGGATCCCATGGCGCAAACGCCAGAAAATGACCAAATATTAGACCTCGGCGGCAGAGAGTCAATTTATCAGCCGACGCAGAAAGGGTTGATTTTTCCCGAACGCCCCACCGGCATGTCGATCGCACAAGAGCGTCACCACCGCAAAGAGCGGCTGGTTGCGGCCTGCCGGGCCTTTGCGTTACAGGGTTTTGACTACGGCTTTGCAGGTCACTTAACCGTTCGTGATCCACAGCATCCTCATCTGTACTGGACTAACCCGATGGCGGTGCATTTTTCGCAGGTCAAAATCTCAAACCTGATTTTGGCTGATCATCAAGGCACCGTGGTTGAAGGTGATTACGCGATCAATCAGGCGGGCTTTGTGTTGCATGGTGCAGTGCACGAAATGCACCCCGATATCATCGCGATGTGTCATGCACACACCGTCTACGGCACAGCCTTCGCCTCGCTCGGTAAAAAGCTCGATCCGATTAGTCAAGATGCAGCGGCCTTTTATGAAGACCACGTGGTCATTGGTGCTGAAGCGGGTCAAGTCGCCGTCGAAACCAAAGCGGGCTTGGGCGTCGCTGAGTCGTTCAAAGGCGTCAAAGCCGCAATTCATAAAAATCACGGGCTGTTGACAGCTAGTCGCCACAGCATCGAGGCAGCAGCCTTTTGGTTTATTGCGCTTGAACGCTGCTGTCAACAACAACTGCTCATTGAAGCCACAGGTCTCAAGCCTACGCTGGTGCCGCACGACAAAGCGCTCTACAGCCGCGAGCACGTTGGCAGCGAATATATTGGCTGGTTACATTTTCAAACCATCTGGAATCAGTTGCTTCAGACGCAACCCGACATGTTTGATTAACTCGAACTAGCTGCTGCAGACCAAACCCGACTGGTTCGACTAACTCGAACCAGTTGCTGCAGACCCAACCCGACACGTTCGACTAACCGCCACGCGACGCTTTCAGCACCCTCACAAGGGCATTAAATTCTTCTATTCTGGCAGTTGACGGCCTGGCAATTAACGCGATCTTTCGTTTAGGCGCCGGCGCAGTCAACGGCCTTGCAATCAAGTTGGTCTGTATCAGCAGACCAGATTTGACTGCCATCTCAGGCAACAGCGCAATCCCTAAACCAGACTCAACCATCTGCACGAGCGTGAGCAGACTGGTGGCTTCAATGCCATCGGTACTGGCCAAGTCGCTTTTTGTGCAGACGGTTAACGTGTGCTCGCGCAGGCAATTACCCTCTTCTAGCAGCAGGACACGATCTGCCAACTGATTGGTTAACTGAATTTCTTTATTTTTAAGCGCCGGGTCGTGCTGATTGCCGATCAGCCATAGCTCGTCATCAAAGAGCTCTTTAGTCAAAAAACCCTCGGTCTCGTAGGGCAAGGCGATTAAGGCGAAGTCTAATTGATGCCGATTGAGCTTATCGATCAGGTTGGCGGATAAATCCTCGCGTAAAACAATTTTCAAATGAGGGAAGTCTTCCCGCATTCTGGCCAACAGCGCCGGTAATAAAAAAGGCGCGATGGTCGGAATCACACCTAACTTAATGACGCCCACCATTGAGCCCGCAGCCCCCGCCACGAAATCGACCAAATCGTCGGCTTGAGCGATCAGACGCTGCGCGCGCTCGACCACGCCGCGGCCTGTCGGCGTCAGCGACACAGAGTGCTTGTCTCGCTCGACCAGTTGAGTGCCTAGCGTTTCTTCAAGCTCTTTCAGCCCAGCGCTTAAGGTCGACTGCCCAACGAAACAGCGTTCGGCGGCCTTCGTAAAACTTAAGGTCTCGCTGAGCGCAATTAAATAACGCAATTGTTTTAAGGTGGGGACCGCTGCCATATATTGCTCTCTCGGTTGCCCACTTGGTTGCGCTCTAGGTTGTTCGCTTAGCTGCTCTCTCGGCTGCCGGAGCAGTCACACCCTTTGTTATCGATTAAATCGATCAATATCATTATTTTAATTTGTTTGATTGATTTCAGCAAGAGGCTCAAACTTCGTCTGTCGTTCAATTTTTCACCCAAAAGGCCTTATATGTCGATAATCAACACCGCAGTGCAACCCTTCAAAACCCAAGCCTTTCACAACGGTAAGTTCATCACAGTTTCAGATGAAAGCCTCAAAGGCAAATGGTCAGTGCTGATTTTTATGCCCGCAGCCTTCACCTTTAATTGCCCGACCGAAATTGAAGATGCGGCCGACAATTACGCCGCATTTCAAAAAATGGGCGCTGAAGTCTACATCGTCACCACCGACACGCACTTTTCGCACAAGGTTTGGCACGAGACCTCACCTGCGGTTGGCAAGGCTAAGTTTCCGTTAGTTGGCGACCCAACCCATACCTTGACCCGTGGTTTTGGCGTTCACATTGAAGAAGAAGGCCTCGCCCTGCGCGGCACGTTCATCATCAATCCTGAAGGCGTGATCAAGACTGCTGAAATTCATTCGAATGAAATCGCGCGTGATATCTCTGAGACCTTGCGCAAACTTACAGCGGCTCAGTACACCGCGGCGCACCCAGGCGAAGTTTGCCCAGCAAAATGGAAAGAAGGCGCAGCAACTTTGACGCCATCTTTGGACCTGGTCGGCAAGATCTAAGTTCAGATAGTGCAATCACCCAGCAGACTCTCTTCAGAGAGTCTATTGGAGAGGACAAGATCCTGCCCAATAGACCCATCGAATACAAACCAAGGAATACACCATGTTAGACAACAACTTGAAAGCACAATTAAAAGTTTATTTCGAAAAGATTGTGAACCCAATTGTGTTGACCGCCTCATTAGATAGCACCCCGGCCTCAACTCAAATGCTTGAACTGTTAACTGAAGTTGCAGAGCAATCAGACAAAGTGACCGTTGTCACCATCGGAAGCGCCAAAAACACGCCGAGTTTTACCGTTGGCAAAGTCGATGACGCTGCACGTATTAGCTTTTCGGGTTTGCCGATGGGCCACGAGATGACGTCTTTCATTTTGGCCATTTTGCAGGCAAGCGGCTATCCGCCTAAGGTTGAGCAAGAGATCATTGAGCGCATTCGCGAGTTAGACGGCAAGCTGCACTTTCAGACCTTTATTTCGCTGTCATGCCACAACTGCCCAGATGTCGTGCAAGCGTTCAATCTAATGGCTGCGCTGAATCCAAACGTCGAGCATGAGATGATTGATGGGGCTCTCTTTCAAGGCTTGGTGGATGAACACCAAGTCATGGCCGTGCCAACCGTTCTTTTGAATGGCAAGGCCTTTGGACAAGGCCGCATGAGCATCGAAGAAATCGTGACGAAGCTCGATACCAACAGCCCCCAAAAGGATGCGGCAAAGCTTAACGCGAAAGATGCCTTTGATATGTTAATCATTGGCGGTGGACCGTCTGGCTCATCGGCTGCGATCTACGCTGCGCGTAAAGGCATTCGTACCGGGGTGTTGGCCGAGCGCTTTGGCGGCCAAGTCGTCGACACGATGGGTATCGAGAACTTCATTTCTGTCAAAGAAACCGAAGGCCCTAAGTTAGTGCAAGCGCTTGAGCAACATGTCAAAAGTTACGAAGTCGACATCATGAATTTGCAACGCGCGACTGCTTTGCGACAAGCCGCTAACGGGTTTGAAGTCGAGTTGACCAATGGCGCGATTCTTAAAAGCAAATCAGTCATTGTGAGCACAGGCGCGCGCTGGAGAGAAATGAACGTGCCGGGCGAGCTAGAGTATCGCAACAAAGGGGTCGCCTACTGCCCTCACTGCGATGGCCCGCTGTTTAAAGGCAAACGCGTCGCCGTCATTGGTGGCGGCAACTCGGGCGTTGAGGCCGCGATTGATTTAGCCGGTATTGTGAGTCATGTCACGCTACTTGAGTTTGATAGCAAACTGCGTGCAGACGCCGTCTTGCAAAATAAACTTGCAAGCTTGCCTAACGTCGCTGTGATCAAAAGCGCCTTGACTAAAGAAGTGTTGGGCAACGGTACAAAGGTCAACGGTCTGCGTTACCAAAACCGGGTGAGCAACGAACTACATACGCTTGAGCTTGAAGGCATCTTTGTGCAAATCGGCTTACTACCCAATACCGATTGGCTTAAAGGTACGCTCGAGCTTTCAAAGCATGGCGAAGTGATTGTTGACCACAAAGGCGAGACTTCAATGCCAGGTGTGTTTGCTGCAGGCGATTGCACCACCGTGCCTTACAAGCAAATCATTATCGCGATGGGCGAAGGTGCTAAAGCCTCACTCTCTGCGTTTGATTATTTGATTCGCTCGCCTGTTGCAGAACCTTTAAAAGCGCTGGCTGCTTAAGAAAGATCACGGCGATTAGCTAGCTGTTAGAGTTTTTAGACCTTGAGTATTTTTAGACGTTCATTCCCTGCCAACAAAAAAGAGACAGCTGCGACTGTCTCTTTTTTCGATCGTGGCGACGTTGCATTGAACGACCTCGCGACCCTGACTTCACTCATTTGATGTAAATCAACAAAAGCCTTTTTAACTTGACGGATCAGATAAATTGCTGCCTGCCCTGTGATATTTTTATTGCTCTTAAAAAAAATCAATTGAGACGAGCAATGAACAGCACAGTATCTATACAAACCGTTGATGCCATTATTATCGGCGCCGGTTTTTCAGGCATGTACCAACTGCACAGCCTGCGTGACAAGCTCGGACTCACGGCAAAAGTGCTCGAACGCGCGACTGGTGTAGGTGGCACCTGGTACTGGAACCGCTATCCCGGAGCACGCTGCGATTCTGAAAGTCA
>CAMEAW010000020.1 GCA_945911685.1 Bordetella parapertussis | reverse complement strand
TTACCTTTACCAGAAGCAGTGATGCGGTTTGCATCGATGCCTTGGGTAACCAAGTAAGCTTTAACAGCAGCGGCGCGGCGCTCTGACAAGCCTTGGTTGTATGCATCTGAGCCGATCGAGTCAGTGTGACCGATAGCAATGATGGTTTCGAGCTTGATGGCTTTTTGCTGAGCGACAACTTGGTCGAGCAGTTTACGGCCTTCTGGCTTAACGATAGCCTTATCAAAGTCAAACAGGGCTTCGGCTTTGATCGAAACTTTGTCTGCCATTGGATTGGCTTTTGGCTTACCGCAATCAACTGAAGCAGTTGCTGGGGTCCAGAAGTTATTCTGCCAGCAAAGTTCGTTGGTGCCGTTTTTCCAAGTTAATTCGTTACTGCCATTACGCCAGTTGTCAACCGCTTGTGCGGAAGCAACGCCTGAGGCGGTGATAGCTGCAAAGGCAAGTGCCAGAGCGATTTTAGAGGTCTTGTTCATAATTTTCCTCGATGAGCTTGTAGCTGGATAAGTGACTCGCAGCGAACCCCCGCCGCAAATAAATACATCAAAATATTAGGTCAGTACAGCCGATGTTTGCCCTGCAAAAAAACACCACTGGCCTAATCTTCTTTGTGCTGTGTCGAATCTTAAGCTATTTGTTGAACTTTTGTGAGACTTCTTGAATTCGAACTGCTTTCATAGTCGGATTTGTACGGTTCCGTGAGGTTTCTTGTTGGTTTTTGGCAACAACCGTGGTTTTTTCGTCAAAAAAGTAGTCTTTAGTTACCCAAATCAGCGGGTTCAAAAGACAGCCTCAGTGCAGAGGCGCTGTTTCAAGGCGCTATTGGCTCAAACAGATCATACAGGGGGCGGGCGGTGTAGAATCCAAGGTTTACCTTTAGCCTGTCTTTCCGCCCCGATTTCGGGTTTTGCCCTCCCTGTTTATCAACCGTCAGCTTATGGATTCCTTCGCAAAGGAAACGCTTCCGATCTCACTGGAAGAAGAAATGCGCCGCAGTTATCTCGATTACGCAATGAGCGTGATCGTGGGGCGCGCCCTCCCGGATGTCCGGGATGGTCTCAAGCCTGTGCACCGCCGTGTCTTGTTTGCAATGCACGAACTCAACAACGACTGGAACCGTGCTTACAAAAAGTCGGCCCGTATCGTCGGTGATGTGATCGGTAAATACCATCCGCATGGCGACCAGGCGGTCTATGACACCATCGTCCGTATGGCGCAAGATTTTTCACTGCGCTATATGTTGGTCGATGGTCAGGGTAACTTTGGCTCGATCGACGGTGATAACGCTGCTGCGATGCGGTATACCGAGATTCGCCTGTCAAAAATTGCGCACGAGCTCTTAGCTGATATCGATCAAGAGACGGTAGATTTTGGCCCTAACTATGATGGTAGCGAAAACGAGCCTCTGCTTTTGCCTTCGCGCTTACCTAACTTATTAGTCAACGGCAGTTCGGGCATTGCGGTGGGTATGGCCACCAATATTCCCCCCCATAATCTGGCTGAGGTTGTAGACGGCTGCTTATATTGTTTGCGTAACCCCGAATGCACCATCGATGAACTGATTGAACTGATCCCAGCGCCTGATTTTCCAACCGGCGGCATTATTTATGGCATCGTCGGCGTGCGCGAAGGGTATCGCACGGGTCGTGGGCGCGTCATCATGCGCGCTAAAACGCACTTTGAAGACTTTGCCACCAATCGTCAGTCGATCGTGGTTGATGCCTTGCCCTACCAGGTCAACAAAAAGACCTTGCAAGAACGGATCGCCGAACTCGTCAACGAAAAGAAAATCGAAGGCATCTCAGATATTCGTGACGAATCCGATAAAGACGGTATGCGTCTGGTGATCGAGCTTAAGCGTGGCGAAGTCCCTGAGGTTGTACTAAACAACCTCTACAAGCACACCCAGTTGCAAGATACTTTTGGTATGAATCTCGTGGCCTTGGTAGACGGCCAGCCGCGTCTGCTGAATTTAAAGCAGATGGTCGAGTACTTCTTATCGCACCGTCGCGAAGTCGTCACACGCCGAACCGTGTTTCAGTTGCGCAAAGCGCGTGAGCGTGGGCATGTGCTCGAGGGCTTGGCTGTGGCACTCGCAAACATTGACGAGTTCATTCGCATTATTAAGGCTGCACCAACGCCACCTGTGGCGCGTCAAGATTTGATGGATCAATCTTGGGATTCGTCTTTGGTGCGCGAAATGTTATCGCGTGCAGACTCTGAAGCGGTGGGCGGTCGTGCTGCCTATCGCCCAGATAATCTGCCCGAAAGCTTTGGCTTGCAAGAAAATGGTCAATACCGCTTAAGCGAGACGCAAGCACAAGAAATTTTGAATATGCGTCTGCAACGCTTGACTGGTCTTGAGCAAGACAAGATCGTCAGCGAGTACAAAGGCGTGATGGATACGATCTCTGACTTGCTGGATATTTTGGCGCGTCCTGAGCGGATCACTGTGATTATCAGTGAAGAGTTACAGGCTATCAAGACCGAGTTCTCGATCAATGCCAAAGATGCGCGTCGTTCAGATATTGAAATGAACGCGACCGATCTTGACACCGAAGACTTGATCACGCCTGTGGATATGGTGGTGACGCTCTCTAACAGTGGCTATATTAAAAGCCAGCCCTTGTCTGAATACCGCGCGCAACGCCGCGGTGGTCGTGGCAAGCGCGCGGCAGCCACCAAAGAAAACGATTGGATTGATCAACTCTTCACAGCCAACACGCACGATTTCTTGTTGTGCTTCTCTGACCGCGGTCGTCTCTATTGGCTCAAGGTCTGGGAGGTTCCACAAGGTACTTCAACGTCGCGCGGGCGTCCCATCGTCAATATGTTCCCGCTTGTGGACGGCGAAAAGATTACAGTCATCTTGCCAATCAAGGCGTTTAGCGACGATCAAACGATCTTCATGGCCACCTCTCGCGGCACGGTTAAAAAGACCCTGTTGTCTGACTTCTCTAACCCACGTAAGGCTGGCATCATTGCCGTTGACTTGGACGAAGGCGACTTCTTGATTGGGGCTGAACTCACTGACGGCAAGCACGATGTCATGCTGTTCGCTGATTCGGGCAAGGCGGTGCGCTTTGACGAAAACGACGTGCGTCCGATGGGCCGCAACGCCCGCGGTGTGCGTGGTATGCAGCTTGAAGAGGGTCAGGCGGTCATTGCTATGTTGGTTGCTGGCGACGAAACACAAACCGTTTTGACGGCTACGCAAAATGGCTTTGGTAAGCGCACCCCCATTGGCGAGTACACCCGCCATGGCCGCGGCACCAAGGGCATGATCGCGATTTCAACGTCGGCACGTAATGGCAAGGTTGTGGGCGCAGTCTTGGCCAACGCCACAGACCAGATCATGTTGATCACAACGGGTGGCGTGTTGGTACGCACACCTGTCGCGGGCATTCGTGAGATGGGCCGCGCAACCCAGGGTGTCACTTTAATTAGTGTTGATGATGGCAGCATGTTGTCTGGCGTACGGCGCGTGGTTGAAAGTGATGTCGATGATGAGGGTGATGATCCTTTGGTTGACGGCGTAGCACCTGACGCAAGTGCAGCTGGCACCCCTGATGAGGCTGGGTCGGACACTTAATATGGCGCGCCCCTGGAATTTTGCCGCAGGCCCTTCGGTCATGCCCGAAGAGGTCTTGCAGCAAGCGGCTGCTGAAATGCTTGATTGGCACGGCAGTGGCATGTCTGTGATGGAAATGAGCCATCGCGGCAGCGAGTTCATCCAAATTTATACCGAAGCAGAGGCTGATCTGCGTGAGCTGTTGGCCGTACCGTCTGATTACGCCATCTTGTTTATGCAGGGTGGGGCCACGGCCGAAAACGCGATTATCCCTTTGAATTTGCTTGGGCGCGTGGCCCAGCCTAAAGCGGATTTCGTACTGACAGGTATTTGGTCGGCCAAATCCCATCAAGAATGCAAGCGCTACGGCGAGGCGCATATCGCTGCCAGTAGCGCTGCGTCCGCGCTCATTGACGGCGTGCAGCAACAGCCGTTTACTTGGGTGCCTGCGACCGATACGTGGCAAGTGCGCAAAGACGCGGCCTACCTTCATCTGTGCAGTAATGAAACCATTGGTGGCGTTGAAACCATGGCGTGGCCTTCAATGGCTAGCCTTGGGGCGCCCGAGGTACCTCTTGTCGTTGATGCCTCATCGCATTTTTTATCGCGTCCGCTTCCGATTGAGCAAACGGGCATGATCTTTGCAGGGGCGCAAAAAAATGCGGGCCCCGCCGGCCTGACGATTGTGATCGTACGACGTGATTTGATTGGGTATGCCTTACCGATATGCCCGTCGGCATTTGATTACACCAATGTTGCGGCGCAGCAGTCGATGTTCAATACGCCCCCCACGTATGCGATTTATATGGGGGGTTTAGTTTTTAAATGGCTAAAAAAGCAGGGCGGTCTTGAAAAAATTGAGCAACTGAACATTGCTAAAGCACAAGCTTTGTATGGTTTTTTTGAGCAAAGTGATTTTTATCGGTTGCCAGTACATCGCTCGGTTCGCTCGCGCATGAACGCGCCATTTTATTTGCCAGACACCGCGCTTGAAACAGAGTTCTTGCAAGGCGCTCAAGCGCGTGGTCTGATGCAGTTAAAAGGGCACAAATCGGTGGGCGGCTTGCGTGCCTCAATCTACAACGCAATGCCGCTCGAAGGTGTGCGGGCACTGATTGAACACTTAAAGGACTTTGAGAAAGCGCATGGATGAGTCATTTCAAGCAAAGTTGTTGCCGCTACGTCAGCGGATTGATCAGATCGATGCCGAGATTCTTGATTTATTGAATCAGCGCGCACGCACGGCTCAAGAGGTCGGTGAGCTCAAGCACGCGTTCAATGCGCAAGGCCCAGTACTGCGCCCCGAGCGCGAGGCGCAGGTGATTCGACAACTACAAACTTTAAATCGAGGCCCTTTGCCTGCTCAGGCGGTGTCCTCGGTCTGGACAGAAATCATTTCCGCGTGTCGTGGTCTTGAACAAGAGTTGACCGTGGCCTTTTTAGGGCCTGCAGGTTCATTTTCTGAACAAGCCGCCTTTGAACATTTCGGACATTCGGTCACGGGCATGCCTTGCGCTTCGTTTGACGAGGTGTTTCGTGCGGTTGAGGCGGGTGCGGCACAGGTTGGTATGGTGCCGGTTGAAAACTCAACCGAGGGTGCGGTCAATCGTACGCTTGATTTATTGTTGGGTTCGTCGTTACGCATCTTGGGCGAGCGTTCGTTGTTGATTCGCCATTGTTTGCTCACAAAAAGTGGCGACATGACAGGCATCACCAAGATCATGGCGCACCCTCAGGCTTTAGCACAGTGCCAAAACTGGTTAAACCGTGAGTATCCCGGTATCAAACGCGAACCTGTTGCAAGCAACTCTGAGGCTGCGCGCTTGGCATCGCTCGATCCATCGATCGCAGCCATCGCAAGCGATATCGCTGCACGGGCCTGGGGCCTAAAAGTCTTAGCAGCGGGTATTCAAGACGACTCGCAAAATCGCACCCGCTTTTTGGCGATTGGTCAGTTGGCCATCTTGCCCAGTGGGCGCGATAAAACGAGTTTGATTCTTGCTGTCGCAAATCGCGCAGGCGCGGTTTATGAAATGCTGGCACCTTTGTCTACCAATGGTGTCTCGATGACACGTTTTGAATCACGCCCAGCGCGTACCGGTCAGTGGGAATACTATTTCTACGTTGATCTCGAAGGGCATTGCGATGACGCGCCATTGAAAAAAGCGCTCGCAATGCTCGAGGAGCAGTGTGCTTTTTATAAATTGTTGGGCTCTTATCCTGCACAATGATCGGTGCGCTATGTCGCAACTTTGTGCACGCATTTGGTTTGAGTTTTAACATTGCTTGGGTAGTTAAGTCTTTCACTTTTTGATTACTGTCGGTGTCACCTTTATGTCGTCTAAAGACTCGGTATTGATTGCCCCCCCACACGTAGCTGCGATCGCGCCTTATCAGGCTGGTAAGCCGATTGAAGAGCTTGCGCGCGAATTTGGTTTGGATCCAAAACAGATCGTTAAACTGGCTTCAAATGAAAATCCACTGGGGATGCCTGAATCGGCGCGGCTGGCCATCGTCGCCGCCACGGCGCAGTTAGGACGTTATCCTGATCCTGCTGGTTTTGATTTGAAACAAGCTTTGTCCACACGCTGGTCGGTGCCGCAAAACTGGCTCACGCTGGGTAATGGCTCAAACGATATTCTTGAGCTCGTGGCCTCGGCCTTGCTCGAACCCGGCAGCTCAGTGGTGTATGCCCAGCACGCGTTTGTGGTGTATCGCTTGGCCACCCAAGCTCGCGGCGCGCGTCATTTGGTTGTGCCAGCCAAAGATTTTGGCCACGACTTGCCTGCGATGCTTGAGGCGATTGATGACACAACCCGTATTGTGTTTATTGCCAATCCAAATAATCCGACAGGCACATATCTACCTAACGCACAGCTTGAGGCCTTTCTTGAGGCCGTTGCTCAACGGCACGGTACGCGCGTGACGGTGGTGCTTGACGAGGCCTATAACGAGTTTCTTGAACCCGAGCAGCGCGTCGATAGCGTGGGCTTGGTTAAGCGTTACGCCAACTTGTTGGTGTCGCGCAGCTTTTCTAAGGCCTACGGCTTAGCCGGTTTGCGTGTTGGCTATGCGATTGCGCAACCCACGCTGACTGATTTGATGAATCGTGTGCGGCAACCGTTTAACGTCAACTCGCTTGCCCAGGCTGCGGCGATTGCAGCGTTGAAAGACACCGACTTTTTAACAAAAAGTTTTGCCGTGAATCGCGATGGTAAGGCGCAATTACAACAGGGCTTCACCGAACTCGGTTTAACCTTTATCCCAAGCTACGCCAATTTTGTCTTGGTGAAGGTCGGCGATGCGCCTCGCGTCAATCTTGAGTTGCTCAAGCGCGGCGTGATTGTGCGCCCGGTTGCGGGCGATGGTTTGCCTGAGTGGTTGCGTGTGTCGATTGGTTTGCCCCATGAAAATCAACAATTTCTCGAAGCCTTGACGGCGATTGTGCAGGCTGGCGCAAAATGACCTCGGTGGCAAAGGTCGAGCCTTTTCATATTGCAACCTTAGCAATCGTTGGCGTTGGTTTAATCGGTGGCTCGTTTGCAGCCGCTTTGCGTCAGGCGGGCTGTGTGGGTCGCGTATTGGGTGCCGGGCGCAGACCTCAAACTTTGCAAGAGGCCGTGCGCTTAGGTTTGATTGATGAAGCGGTCAGCCTTGAAGAGGCCGCGCAGCGCGCAGATTTTATTTTTGTCGCAGCCCCTGTTGGGGCATTTTCTGGCATTTTTGCAGGGCTCAAGCCAACGCTCAATCCCAACGCCGTCGTGACCGACGGCGGTAGCACTAAGCAAAACGTCATAGAGGCCGCACGCGAGGGCCTGAAAGAATGTATCGCCCAGTTTGTGCCCAGCCATCCGATGGCGGGCTCGCACGAAACCGGGCCTCAAGCGGCTATCGCTGGCTTGTATCAAGGTAAGCGTGTCGTGCTCACCCCGCTGGTTGAAAATCACCCACAAGATATTGAGCGGGTGCAGGCGGCCTGGCGAGCGTGTGGCGCAAATTTAGTAACGCTTGACCCAGCCCAGCACGATGCTGCGGTGGCTGCGATTAGCCACCTGCCACATTGGGTAGCGGCGTTGTATATGCAGCATCTGACCCAAAGCGATGATGCCGCGCTGAAGTATGCGCTTGCGGGCTCAGGCTTTCGAGATTTCACCCGCGTGGCCCAAGGGTCACCCGAAATGTGGCGTGATATTTTTGAGGCAAATCGGCAAGCCATGCAAACTGAGATCGCGACCTTTCGAAAAGTGCTTGAGCGTGCCGAGCATGCTTTAAATGCAGGCGATTACACCTACCTGCAAGATATGTTAGAAGTGGCTTCGCAAGCGCGCCGCGACTGGGTGGGCAAGCAATCGTGAGCGGTGCTGCGTACCTTGATCTGCCGTCTGTTAAACACGTGCGGGGCGATGTTGCACTGCCTGGCTCAAAAAGTATTTCAAATCGCGTACTGCTTTTAGCGGCCTTGGCGCAGGGTTCAACGCGTATCGACGGTTTGCTAGCGTCAGACGATACAACGGTGATGCTCAACGCGTTGCAGCAGCTCGGTGTGCAGGTCACGCGCCATGCGGCCGATTCAGTCACTGTGCAAGGTGTCGCGCGGTTTGCAGTCGAGCAAGCTGATTTGTTTATGGGTAATGCGGGTACTGCGATTCGTCCGTTGACAGCCGTGCTGGCACTGATGGGAGGGCATTACGGCCTGTCGGGCGTGCCGCGCATGCACGAGCGGCCCATTGGGGATTTAGTCGATGGCTTGCGCGACTGGGGTGCAAACATTACCTACGCGGGTCAAGAGGGTTATCCACCGCTTAAGATCGCCCCGCCAAGCGCGCTGCGCGATCACGTGCGTGTGCAGGGGTCGGTGTCGAGCCAGTTTTTAACATCGGTGTTGATGGCCGCACCCTTGGCCGTCGCGCGTTCGGGGCGCCCACTCGTGATTGAGGTGCTTGGCGAGTTGATTTCAAAGCCCTACATCGACATTACCTTAAACCTGATGGCACGTTTTGGCGTACCGGTTGAGCGCGTCGGTTGGCAACAGTTTATTGTGCCCGTGCAGGCGGCCTATCAGTCGCCTGGTCAGATTTTTGTTGAAGGCGATGCCTCGTCCGCCTCTTATTTTTTGGCGATGGGGGCCTTGGGACTCGGGCCGTTGCGCGTGTTGGGCGTGGGGCAAGGCAGTATCCAGGGCGACGTGGCGTTTGCCGACACGGTGCAAGCCATGGGGGCGCGCGTCAAGCGCGAGGCTGCCTCGATTGAGGTGTCGGGTATCGACTTAGCTAAAGGCGAGCGCCTCAAGGCCTTTGACACTGACTTTAATTTGATTCCCGATGCGGCGATGACGGCCGCGATGTTGGCCTTGTTTGCCGATGGCCCGTGCACCTTGCGCAACATCGGTAGTTGGCGCGTGAAAGAAACAGATCGAATCGCCGCCATGCAAACCGAACTGCAAAAGTTGGGGGCGCAAGTCCAGAGCGGTGCTGATTGGTTGCGGGTGACACCGCTCGAAGCGGGTCAGTGGCGCGACGCCGCCATTGATACCTACGACGATCACCGCATGGCGATGTGTTTTTCTCTTGCAGCCTTTGGGCAGGCAAATGTGCGCATTATGGACCCGGGCTGTGTCAGCAAAACGTTTCCGACCTATTTTGATGTGTTTAAAGGGCTCTTGAAGTGAATACGTTAAGCCCTGTGATAACGATTGACGGCCCAACTGCGTCAGGCAAAGGTACGGTCGCACATCGGGTCGCCACGGCCTTGGGCTGGGGCGTGCTCGACAGCGGCGCTCTTTACCGTTTGACTGCGTTGTCTGTGCTGCAACATTCGGTCGATCCCGAAGACGCGCAAGCAGTCGCGCAGGCAGGCCAGCAACTTGAGGTACGTTTTCATCCCCAAGGTGTGACGCTTTTTGGCCGCGAGGTGTCTGAGGTGATCCGCCAAGAGCATGTCGGTAACCTCGCTTCGCGTCTGGCGCCTAATCCTGCTTTGCGGCAAGCTTTACTTGAGCGGCAAAGGGCGTTTCGGATTGGACCTGGCTTGGTGGCCGACGGGCGCGATATGGGGACGATTGTTTTCAAAGACGCCTCGTTGAAGATATTTTTAGTGGCTGACGCTCGGGCGCGTGCCGAGCGGCGCTGTAAGCAGTTGATCGAAAAGGGAATTTCTGCTAATCTAGACGACCTTGTCGCTGATATGCGCGAGCGTGATGCACGAGATATCGAACGTGCTGTTGCGCCGCTTGTACCAGCAACAGACGCACACGTGGTTGATTCGTCGCAACTGACAATCGAGCAAACGGTGCAAAACGTCCTTGACCTGTGGTCAAGGGTTTTACTCACCCCACCCGCAAAGGTGTAAGGGCCGTTAGTCAGGCAAGTTTTGCCCAGCTACAGTCAATGCAGTCTTCACGGTGTGTTACCCGGCTCCCAAGGCCACCTGGATCTCCTTCACATGTCAACTCAACAACTCTCAACCGATGCAGGCGAAAGCTTTGCAGCGATGTTTGCAGCAAGTATCGAAAAGCAAGATATGAAGTCCGGCGAGGTAATCTCTGCCGAAGTCGTGCGTATTGACCATAACTTTGTGGTGGTAAACGCCGGCCTGAAGTCTGAGGCACTGATTCCTCTTGAAGAATTCTTAAACGATCAGGGCGAGCTCGAAGTCAAACCTGGCGATTTTGTATCTGTCGCTATTGATTCGCTCGAAAACGGCTACGGTGACACCGTGCTGTCTCGTGATCGCGCCAAGCGCCTGTCGGCCTGGCTGTCACTCGAAAAATCACTCGAGAAAAACGAACTGGTTACCGGCACCATTACCGGTAAAGTCAAAGGCGGCCTGACTGTCATGACTGCAGGCATTCGTGCCTTCTTGCCAGGCTCGCTGGTTGATCTGCGTCCTGTGAAAGACACGACGCCGTTCGAAGGCAAGACCATGGAATTCAAGGTCATCAAGCTCGATCGTAAGCGTAACAACGTTGTGGTGTCACGTCGTGCTGTGCTCGAAGCCAGCATGGGCGAAGATCGTCAGAAACTGCTCGAAAACCTGCAAGAAGGTTCGATCGTCAAGGGCGTGGTTAAAAACATCACCGACTACGGCGCGTTCGTTGACTTGGGTGGCATCGATGGTCTGTTGCACATCACTGACATGGCATGGCGTCGCGTGCGTCATCCTTCAGAAGTCTTGGCCGTGGGTCAAGAAGTCGAAGCAAAAGTTCTTAAGTTTGATCAAGAGAAAAGTCGCGTGTCACTGGGCGTCAAGCAGCTTGGCGAAGATCCATGGGTGGGCCTCGCACGTCGCTACCCACAGCACACACGTCTGTTCGGTAAAGTCACTAACCTCACCGATTACGGCTCATTCGTTGAAGTCGAAGCCGGCATTGAAGGTTTGGTGCACGTTTCTGAAATGGACTGGACCAACAAAAACGTTGACCCACGCAAGGTTGTGACCTTGGGCGAAGAAGTCGAAGTCATGGTTCTTGAAATCGACGAAGACCGCCGCCGTATTTCGTTGGGCATGAAGCAATGCCGTCAAAACCCTTGGGAAGAGTTCGCCTCTAACTTCAAGCGTGGCGACAAAGTGTCAGGCGCGATCAAGTCGATTACTGATTTTGGCGTGTTTGTTGGCTTGCCAGGCGGCATCGATGGTTTGGTGCATTTGTCTGATTTGTCTTGGACTGAAACCGGCGAAGAAGCAGTGCGTAACTTCAAGAAAGGCGACGAGCTCCATGCAACCGTCTTAGGGATCGATACCGACAAAGAGCGCATTTCGCTTGGCGTTAAGCAACTTGAAGGTGACCCGTTCAACAATTACGCGTCAACCTACGACAAAGGTGCTGTGGTTCCTGGTACCGTGAAGTCTGTTGATGCCAAGGGCGCAATCGTTACCTTGTCGCTTGAGGTTGAAGGTTATTTGCGCGTCTCTGAGATTTCAACAGCCCGTATTGAAGATGCAACCACTGCGATTAAGGTTGGCGACAATATCGAAGCCATGATTATCAACGTCGACCGTAAAACACGCCAGATCCAGCTGTCGATCAAAGCGCGCGATACGGCAGACACTGCAGAATCGATGCAGCGTATTTCAGAATCGAGTGCATCATCGGGCACAACCAATTTGGGCGCTTTGCTCAAGGCTAAGCTCGATCAGGCTCGCGACACTGAATAACCGCAGTGACTAAGTCTGAACTCATCGCTGCGCTAGCAGCCCGCTATACACAGCTGGCTGCCCGCGACACCGATTACGCTGTTAAAACGGTGCTTGATGCCATGACCGAGGCTTTAGCCGAAGGCCAGCGCATCGAAATCCGTGGTTTCGGTAGTTTTTCGTTGTCTGAGCGTGCTCCACGCGTGGGGCGCAACCCCAAGTCAGGCGAACAAGTATTGGTACCTGGTAAGCAGGTGCCGCACTTCAAGGCTGGTAAAGAGTTGCGCGAACGTGTTGACCTGAATGGCGGTGCACCTAACACCGACCCAACAGGTGCGACAGACCGTTGATTTATTATAAAAACCGCCGAAAGGCGGTTTTTTTATGCGCCGAAACGGTAGGGCGCTTACAATCAACTTTTGCACTTAGAGGCATCAGCCATGCGCTACCTTGTCTGGGCTTTACGCTTAACTGTTTTTATCGCCGTCTTAATGTTTGCCTTAAAAAACACTGATCCAGTCGGCGTGACGTTTTACGGTACTTGGGCCGTTCAAAGTGTGCCCCTGATTGTGGTGATGCTATCGACCTTTGTGTTGGGCACTGTGTTTGGCCTGCTGCTGACGGTACCTGCTTCAATCCGTCGCCATCGCGAAAATGTGCGCCTTAAAAAAGACCTCGAACGCATACAAGCTGCGGTCAACCCTCAGGGTGCTGCGCCGCTGTCTCCCGATGCCTTAGTGCCTTTGTCGCCGATCTGAGATCGATCATCTTTTACCAAGTCACGGTGAGCAGACGTTGCGCCTTCATTTGCGCCTTCATTATTTGATCTTAGGAACACCTCGTGGATTTTGAGTCTTGGTGGCTGATTTTTGTGCCGTTGTTGTTCGCCCTAGGCTGGATGGCCGCGCGCTTTGATATTCGGCAGATTTTGTCCGAGACGCGTAATCTGCCTGATTCGTATTTTCGCGGTTTAAATTTTTTGCTCAACGAAGAGCCCGATCGAGCTATCGATGCCTTCGTTGAGGTCGCTAAGCTTGATCCCGAAACGACCGAGCTTCATTTTGCCTTGGGTAGCTTGTTTCGCCGGCGTGGCGAAATGGAGCGTGCGATTCGTGTACATCAAAGCCTATTGGCGCGGTCCGATCTGCCAAGCAGTCAGCGCGAACACGCGCAGCATGAGTTGGCACAAGACTATCTCAAAGCGGGCATGCTCGATCGTGCCGAAGAGGCCTTTACAGTCCTGAAGGATACGAGCTTTGCTTTGCCGGCGTTACGCGCCTTGATCCGTATTTACGAGTCTGAACACGACTGGTCACGCGCGATTCAAGCAGTTGAAAGCCTTCGAAAACTGGTTGACGAACCGGTGCCGCAGTTAGTGCATTACCACTGTGAGCAGGCGCAGGTTGCACTGGCGACCAAGCCCCCGTTGGTTGCGCAAGCGCAAGAGGCTTTGAAACAGGCAGAACGCGCCGCCAAGGCGAGTGGTGCCAACTCTGGTTCAGCCGCAAGCGTTCGCGTCGCCATGATGCACGCTTCGATCGCCGGCTCTGCTCAACAAGCTTTAGTGCAAAGGCAACATTTTCAAACGGTGCTTGAACAAGCGCCTGAATTTGCGGGTCTTGTAGCCGAACAGCTATTGCAAAATTTTTCTCAGACGCAAGAGTCGGTGCAGGGGCTGGCCTTATTGCTGTCGCACCACGAAAAATATCCGTCGCTTGATTTGTTTAACGTTGTGTTTCGTGCGCTGCGCGCCCAGCAGGGCGTTGATGTCGCTTGGGCTTTTGCGCGTAAATCCTTGCAAGCGCAGCCCTCGCTCTTGGGCCTTGATCGTTTGCTTGAGGCTGAGTTGGCCCATGCCACTGAACATCAAACACCACTTGAAAGCCCGATTCCCGGTGCCGACCTGGCTTTGTTGCGTCGGTTAATTAATCGGCACAGCCAGCGCCTCGATCGCTATACCTGCCGTAGTTGTGGGTTTCAAGCGCGACGCTATTACTGGCAGTGCCCCGGTTGCAATGCGTGGGAAACCTACAAACCACGCCGCATGGAAGAACTTGAATGAAGACATTTCCTAAAGACGCTGCGACGCGCGCGCGCATATTGGTCGTCGGTGACGTGATGCTTGACCGCTATTGGTTTGGTGACGTCGAGCGAATCTCGCCCGAGGCGCCGGTGCCGGTAGTACATGTTGCCCGCCGTGAAGATCGCTTGGGCGGCGCTGCCAACGTGGCGCGCAATGCCGTGGCCTTGGGTGCAAAGGTCACCCTGGTCGGGTTGGTCGGCGTGGATGAGGCGGCTACGCGTGTGCATGCCTTACTTGCAGAGGCCGGTGTGATCGCACACTTGATTGCTGATGCGGCACACCCTACGACGCTTAAGATGCGTGTGCTTGCGCGTCAACAGCAAATGTTGCGGATCGATTTTGAAGAGAAACCAACTGCTCAGCTACTGGATACCCTGCAGGCGCAGGTAGCACCGTTGTTCGCCGAGCACGACGTAGTGGTTTTTTCCGATTATGCCAAGGGTGCGCTGGCGCATGTCGAGGCCTTGATCACCTTGGCGCGCAGGCAAGGCATTGCAGTCTTGGTCGACCCGAAGGGTAGCGATTATCAACGCTACCGCGGCGCGACGCTAGTCACTCCTAATCGTGGCGAAATGCAGCAGGCTGTTGGGCACTGGTCGAGCGAGGCTGACTTAGCAGAACGCGCGCAAGCGTTGCGCGAGCAACTCGAACTCGAGGCTTTGTTGGTGACCCGCTCAGAGCAGGGCATGACTCTATTTACTGCGCAGGGCAGCGATCATGTCGATGCGCAGGCGCACGAGGTCTTTGATGTCTCGGGTGCGGGCGATACGGTGTTGGCTACGTTGGCGGTCATGCGTGCCGTTGGGGTTGACTGGCCTGAAGCAATGCGTTGGGCCAATCGCGCGGGCGGCATCGTCGTGGGTAAACTAGGAACATCAACAGTAACTGCCGGAGAACTTGCATGATTGTTGTCACAGGCGCGGCTGGCTTTATTGGCAGCAACATTATCCGTGGCTTAAATCGCCGTGGCATCACAAACATTCTGGCTGTTGATGACTTAACGGATGGCGATAAATTCGTCAATCTGGTGGGTGGTCAAATCAGCGATTACATGCACAAAGACTCGTTTCGTCGCGGTGTGATCGATGGGTTCTTGCCTGGCGTGCGTGCGGTGTTTCATCAGGGGGCTTGTTCGGATACGACAGAGCGTAATGGCCAGTTCATGATGGACAACAATTATCGCGTCACGCTTGAGTTATTTGAGTACTGTCAGAAACACAAAATCCCACTGATGTACGCCTCTTCGGCTGCCGTCTATGGTGCGGGCCCGCACTACGCTGAATACCTTAAAAACGAAAAGCCGTTAAATGTGTACGGCTACTCAAAATTTTTGTTTGACCAAGTGTTGCGTGCACGAATGGGTTCGCTCACCGCGCAGGTAGTTGGCTTACGTTATTTCAATGTCTACGGCCCCCAAGAGCAGCATAAAGGGCGCATGGCTTCGGTAGCGTTTCACAACATGAACCAGTTTATCGACGAGGGTCATGTGCGTTTGTTTGGCGGCTGGGATGGTTACGCCGATGGCGGGCAGTTGCGTGACTTTATCTCGGTACACGATGTGGTCGATGTCAATTTGCATTTTCTGGATCATCCCAAAGTATCAGGGATTTTCAATTGCGGCACGGGGCGCGCGCAACCGTTTAACGATGTCGCCAGCGCGGTTGTGAATACGATGCGCACGTTGCGCGGGCAGGCGCCGATGTCGCTCGAAGAGCTTGTCAGGCACGGTTCGTTGCGTTACGTGGCGTTTCCTGAAGACCTAAAAGGGCGTTACCAAAGCTACACGCAGGCTGATGTCTCTGCGTTACGCGCTGCGGGTTACACAGCCGAGATGCGCGACGTCCAAACGGGTGTGAGTGAGTATGTCAGGGCACTGCACGAAGCAACTGCCGGCGCGCAATAAATCGCCCATTAGGCAAAGTACGGGTGGATATTGCCTAGCTATTCGTGGCTTAGTCGGTACAAAAAACCTCAAGATGACGTTGTGGCAGTGTGGGCTATTTTGGCTCCACACTGGTCCGCGTCACCCCTTCAAGAGGTAGCCATGAACCCGTTTCTTGATTCAACCGTTGCAGTGCCTTTGGCGTCTGAACCCGCCTTGCTCCAGCCTCAAAGACAGGCAGAGCGTATAAATGGGCGTTGGTCGTTTCCGTTCACGCATCAAACCTCAAATCGCCTGGCGCGACGTGCTCGCGTGGCGGTCATGTTGGCTGGTGTTGGGGTCGGGCTGTCCGCTCAGGCGCTCGACTTGAATACGGCGACCGCCGAGCAATTGACAGACTTGCGCGGCGTGGGGCCACGTACCGCTCAAATTATTGTGCAAGAGCGCAACCGTGCGGGCCCATTTGAATCGCTCGAGGACTTGTCGGATCGCGTAAGAGGTATCGGGCTGAAGCGGTTGCAGACGCTTCAAGCTGCTGGCTTGCGGGTGTCCGAGGTTGGCAGGGCCACGGGTGGTTTGTCGGTAAAAGGGCAGAACGTTGCTTCTCAGTCTGCACCCCGTCGTGTTGCACTGCCCACTGGTGTGGCGACACCCACGATTGAACCCGTGCCGTCTCAGTAATCTGATACGGCACACAGCCAGCAGGCAGGCGGTGGCAGTCCCTGCTCTTGCTAAGCAGACATACGGTTCAAGCCTCTGCGCTTGCTCATGTCTTTGGTATGATCATCGCTTTGATGCATCTCTCGCCATGCTAGGCGAGGGATCACGGAGGCAGCGATGAAAACATATCCAAGCGTAGAAAATGCCGTGGGCAACACACCACTTGTGCGGTTGCAGCGGCTGCCTTCAAAAAATGCGCAAGAGCGCGGCAATATTGTGCTGGGCAAGCTCGAGGGCAACAACCCCGCCGGGTCGGTCAAAGACCGTCCGGCGCTTGCGATGATTTTGGGCGCAGAGGCTCGGGGTGAAATCAAGCCAGGCGATACCTTGATCGAGGCCACGAGCGGTAACACCGGCATTGCGCTGGCGATGGCCGCCGCCATGCGTGGTTATAAGATGATCTTAATCATGCCCGATAACCTCTCGGTTGAGCGTCGCGCCTCAATGGCGGCTTACGGTGCCGAACTGATCCTGACCCCCGCCAGTGGTGGTGGCATGGAGTTTGCGCGTGATCTTGCGACCACGATGCAAGTGCAAGGGCGAGGTAAGGTGTTGGATCAGTTTTCGAATCCCGATAATCCCTTGGCGCATTTCAATAGCACCGGCCCCGAACTATGGGATCAAACCGGGGGCGAGATTACGCACTTTGTGAGCGCGATGGGTACCACCGGTACGATCATGGGTGTCAGCCGCTATTTAAAATTAAAAAATCCGGCTATAACTATTGTAGGTGCCCAGCCAGCTGAGGGTTCACAGATTGCGGGTATCCGGAAATGGCCCGAAGCTTATCTACCTGCGATTTATGATCCGAAGCGAGTGGATCAGTTCGAATCGATTGAGCAAAAAGACGCTGAAAACATGGCAAGACGTCTGGCCGCCGAAGAGGGGATCTGTGCTGGCGTATCAGCAGCCGGCGCCTTGGTGGCAGCGTTACGGGTGTCTGAAACGGCCCGCAATGCAACCATCGTCTTTATCGTTTGCGATCGCGGCGACCGCTACCTATCAACCGGCTTATTTGACCCGCAAGTCTAACGTGTCAATTAGTAGCCAACGCAGCGGCTAAATCGGCCACTGAGGCGGCATAAAAATAGCTGCGGTTGTATAGGGTGATGGTAAAGAAGTTTTGCGTCGCTGTGCGCAGTTCAACTGTGCCGGCAGTTTCTTCGGGTAAGTCAATGATTCCCAGCGCTGCGCGCATCCAAGGCGCGTCTTTTGCGCCCGGTGCAAGTTTGGCACCCGCCGCTTGCAGTTGAGGCCAGTCAAGGGTGGGTTTTAAGCCGCCATCAACGAGTTTGTCTGCTGAGGCGGGAAGCCTGACCGGTACAAAAATTGGCAAGCCTCGCTGCCAGCCATGTTCAACCAAAAAATTCGCCACTGAAGCAATCGCATCGGCCATATTGGAGCTTAAATTGATCTCTTGGGCGCCGCGCGCACTGACGGCAAAGCGTTTGATACTACCCGGCATAAATTGTGGGATCCCGACTGCGCCTGCAAACGACCCTTTCAAGGTTCTGGCATCCACACGACCTGTCAGATCGAGCTCGATCAGGTCGGCGAGCTGACCGCGAAACATCTCGGCACGATCCGGCCTTGCGGCATCGGGGTAGTCAAAGCCAAGGGTGGCCAAAGAGTCAAGTACGCGAAATGTGCCTTGGCTTTTACCGTAAAGGGTTTCAACCCCAATGATGGCGGCAATGATGTTTTGTGGCACGCCATAGCGGGCGCTCGCGCGGTCTAACTCGGCCGCGTACTGTTGCATAAAGGCTTGACCTTGGGCAATACGAATCGGCTCTACGACGCGGCCTCGGTAGGTGGTCCAGCTACGCGGAGCCCGCGTTTGACCGGGGGCGACGGGTGCCACAATTCGAGCCACGGTAGGGTTATAGCGTGCCTCGTCTAGCAGTTGCAGTACCTTCGATTCTGTCAGTCGACGATGCGCAGCTAACTCAACGCCAAAGCGTTGCATGGTCGCGCGACGGGCGCTTTCGGTTTGGGGGCGAGACACAGGGTCAAAGCGGCCGCTTGTGCCTGTAGGGGTGTTCGTAGCACCGCTCGCCGAGCCTGTTGGGCCCGCACCGGTGTTGGCGGTTGACGCGTTTGCGTTAGCAGCCGTGCTGGTAACTGACGGCTGGCCTATTGCAGACGTCTGTCCTGTCCCAGAAGGGGGCGTTGTGCAACCGCTTAGCAGCATGGCGAGCAAACTGAATTGAAGCAGGCGTCGAGTGCAAAGCATCTTATTTCCTTGTGAAATCAACCGATATCATACCGATTGCCTGAGTCGGGGCGCGAGTTCCGGTAGAATCAGAGGTTGATTGTCGGGCGTCAGACCCGATTGAGTTGTGTTTTTAATATCTGGAGATCGCTGGATGAAAGTGCTTGTTCCTGTAAAGCGCGTCGTGGATTACAACGTTAAAGTGCGTGTGAAGTCTGATCACACGGGCGTTGATATCGCAAACGTGAAGATGTCGATGAACCCTTTTGACGAGATTGCGGTTGAAGAAGCAACCCGTCTAAAAGAAAAGGGCGCCGTCACAGAAGTGATCGCCGTGTCTTGCGGCGTAGCGCAGTGCCAAGAGACTTTGCGCACCGCGATGGCAATTGGGGCCGATCGTGGCATCTTGGTGCAAACCGATGTCGAATTGCAACCCCTCGCCGTAGCTAAATTACTGAAAGTATTGGCCGAGCAAGAAAAGCCTCAGTTGATCATCTTGGGCAAACAAGCCATCGATGATGACTCGAACCAAACGGGTCAAATGCTCGCCGCACTGTTAGGCTGGTCGCAGGCTACCTTTGCCAGCAAAATCGAGTTGGGTGAAGGTGTGGCGCGCGTCACACGTGAAGTCGACGGTGGTCTCGAAACCCTCGAGCTCAAGCTGCCCGCAATTGTGACCACAGACTTGCGCTTAAACGAGCCACGTTATGTGACCTTGCCCAACATCATGAAAGCCAAGAAAAAACAACTTGATAACGTCACGCCTGAGTCGTTAGGCGTTGATGTGACGCCTCGTCTAAAAACACTGCAGGTCGTTGAGCCTGCCGCGCGTTCGGCGGGGATCAAAGTGCAAGACGTTGCTGCATTAGTCGATAAACTCAAAAACGAAGCAAAGGTGGTGGTGTAACTATGTCAATACTTGTCATCGCTGAACACGATAACGTTCAATTAAAAGGTGCTACGCATAATGTCGTGGCGGCTGCTGCAAAAATTGGCGGCGATATTCATGTGCTGGTGGCCGGTGCCAATGCGCGTGCGGTCGCTGAACATGCCGCAAAAATCATGGGCGTGTCAAAGGTGTTGTTGGCTGAGTCGCCAGCATTAGCCGACAGCCTGGCCGAAAACGTGGCCCAGCAAGTGTTGGCCTTGGCCAGCGGCTACAGCCATATTCTGTTTGCGGCAACAGCGTCAGGCAAAAACGTGTCTCCACGCGTCGCGGCAAGCCTCGATGTGGCACAAATTTCAGAAATTCAGGCTGTTGATTCGCCCGATACCTTTCAGCGTGCAATCTACGCCGGTAACGCGATTGCGACTGTCCAGTCTAACGACGCCATTAAAGTGATCACCGTGCGTACGACGGGTTTTGACGCAGCCCCCGAAGGTGGTAACGCTGCAATCGAATCCATTGCAGCAGCCGAGTCGGTTGGCTTGTCTACATTCGTGAGTCGCGAAGTCGCTAAAAACGATCGTCCAGAGCTTGCAGGTGCGCGGATGGTGGTGTCAGGCGGGCGTGGCATGGGCAGTGCCGAGAACTTTAAAATTCTTGATCCTCTGGCCGATAAGTTGGGTGCCGCCATGGGTGCGTCACGCGCAGCCGTTGATGCTGGCTACGCACCTAACGATTGGCAGGTGGGTCAAACCGGTAAAATCGTTGCGCCCCAACTGTATGTGGCCATCGGTATTTCTGGCGCGATTCAGCACTTGGCCGGCATGAAAGATTCAAAGGTCATTGTCGCCATTAACAAAGACGGCGAAGCGCCTATTTTTGGTGTGGCTGATTATGGTCTAGTGGCTGATTTATTTCAGGCAGTCCCTGAACTAGTGACCGCTCTGTAAGCTTCATTCAAGGATGGCAGAGTATCCTGACCCCGTCCCCGTGACGGGGTTTTGTTTTGGTTTGTATCGAGGTGAGTTTGATGACATATCGCGCCCCAGTGGAAGATTTTGGTTTTGTGTTCGAGCATATTGCTGGCTTGCCTGAGCTATTAAAGCTGCAGGCCTTTTCTGGACTCGAGCCCGACTTGATCGAGGCCGTGCTTCAAGAGAACGCTAAGTTCACAAGTGAAGTCGTCGCCCCGACCAACTGGGATGGCGATCAGCATCCGCCGGTCTATGCCAACGGGGTTGTGACAATGCCCGGATCATATCAAAGGGCATTTAAACAGTTTGTAGAGGGTGGCTGGCAAGGCTTGCGTCATCCAGAACAATGGGGTGGCCAAGGCTTGCCCAAACTGTTGGGCTGTGCAGCCACCGAAAACTTAAACGCAGGCAATTTGGCGTTTTCATTGTGCCCCTTGCTAACTGACGGTGTGATTGAGGCGTTGTTGTTGTCGGGTTCGGCTAAGCAACAACAGTTGTATATCGAAGCGCTGGTTCAAGGTAAATGGACTGGCACGATGAACTTGACTGAGCCACAGGCTGGTTCTGATTTGTCGTTGGTCACGACGCGTGCGGTCGCTCAAGCGGATGGTACCTACCGCCTGTTTGGTCAAAAAATTTACATCACTTTTGGTGAGCACGACTTGGCCGAAAACATTGTGCATCTGGTGTTAGCCAGAATGGCCGATGCCCCGCCCGGTGTGAAAGGGCTGTCGCTCTTCGTTGTGCCTAAGGTGTTGGTCAACGACGATGGTTCGCTGGGTCAGCGCAACGATGTCTGGTGCGCCTCGATCGAGCACAAGTTAGGGATTCACGGTAGCCCCACCGCTGTGTTGCTGTTTGGCGACGACAAAGGTGAGGTGGGTGCCGGTGCGATTGGCACGCTAGTCGGCCAAGAAAATCGCGGACTCGAGTACATGTTTATCATGATGAATGCGGCGCGTTTTGCCGTAGGTATCCAGGGTATTGGCGTGAGTGAGGCCGCAACGCAAAAAGCGCGTGCGTACGCGCGTGATCGTGTGCAAAGTCGCGCCATCGAGGGCTCTGCTGCTGCGGTGCCAATCGTGCAACACCCAGACGTGCAGCGGATGCTGTCGACCATGCGCGGTTTGACTGAGGCCGCGCGTTCGATTGCGTGCGTGGCCGCCGTTACCGACGATTTAAGCCTTGAGCATCCCGATGCAGAGGTGCGTCGCACCAACCAAGCGCTCTATGATTATTTAGTACCCGTTGTAAAAGGGTTTTCGACTGAATGCGCACTTGAAGTGACCTCGCTCGGTGTGCAGGTACACGGCGGCATGGGCTTCATCGAAGAGACGGGCGCCGCGCAGTTTTATCGCGATGCGCGTATCTTGACGATCTATGAAGGCACGACGGCGATTCAAGCCAACGATTTGGTTGGGCGTAAAACCTTGCGCGATGCAGGCGCGACTGCTTTAGGCTTGGTGCGCGCCATGCAACAAACGCTGCTTACGCTCGAGACAGAAGCTAAATTGGCTCAGGCCGAGAACGCTGCAGGCTTGAACTTGATCCATGCGAATTTAAAGCTTGCAGTTCAGGCCTATGAAAGCGCGGTGCAATATGTGCTTGACCATGCCAAATCCGACATTCGGGCGGTTTACGCGGGTAGCGTGCCCTATCTGATGCTGACCGGCTACGTGTTGGGTGGCTGGCATCTTGCACGCGCTGCGCTGGTCTGCAGTGCTGTGCAGCGCGAGTCGCGCGCTACACCCTTTACGCAAAATAAATTTGCGACCGCGGTGTTTTATGCGGGCGCGATCTTGCCGCGTGTACAAGCACTGAACCTTGCTTTATCCCAAGGTGCGGTGATGACCGAGGCGCTGACGCGCTCGGATTTGACGGTGTACTAAGCTTCGTCGTACCCGATTGTTAAGTGGCCCGTCTTGGCAAGGCTCTGCGCCTCGAGCGTAGGGCGCTTATTGCTCAGGGCAGCATCGCATCTAAACTCGTATTGACCTCAATCAGGATCGGCGCATTCGACTTGAAAGCTACCTCTAAAACGCCATCGATTTCTTCTTTCTGGGTGATACGCGCTGCAGCCATGCCAAAGCTGCGTGCCAGCGCATAGAAGTCAGGATTAAACAGCGAGGTACCGCTCACGCGCCCTGGATAGCCGCGTTCTTGGTGCAGGCGAATCGAACCGTAGCTGGCATTGTTTGAAACGATAAAGATGATGGGTAGCTTGCGCTCAACGGCCAAAATCATTTCGTTACCCGTCATTAAAAAGCCGCCATCGCCAACGATACATACCGTCGTGCGGGTGGGTTCGCGTAAAGCACAAGCCACCGCTGCTGGTGTGCCGTAGCCCATGGCACCGGCCAACGGGGCCATCAAGCGCTGACCTGTTTTGAAAGTGAAGTGTCGATAGACGGGGGCGGCAAAGGTACCAGCGTCTAAACAGATCGTGGTCTCAAGCGATGAGTGAGCCTCGAGTGCGCGAACGACTTCAGTAAAGTTCACACCCTTCTTGGCTTGGCGCGACGGCCAGGCCGCCCAGGATTGCGAGTGCTCGCGAAGTGCCTTGAGCCAACTGACTCGGGCGGTGCTGACAGCAGAGGCAGGGCCTTGCGTCAAGGCTTGTACCAAGCCAACCGGATCGCATACTAACGGATAGTCGGCCACAGTATCCCAGCTCACGACACGTGAATCAGGGTAGCAGTGCAGCAATGTTTGCGGTGCCTGCGCGTAAGCCGGAAACTGATAGTTTTGTGTCGTGATGTCGCCCAGACGTGTCCCCAAGGCAAGAATGAAATCACTGGTTTGTAGTGTTGCCATTTGAGCGGCTGGGTTGGACAACCCCAGGTCGCCCACGAACAGCGCATCGTCATTTGCGAAAATGTCATGACGCCTGAACGACACCATGGTCGGGAGTTGCCAATGGTGAACAAAGGCTGCTAACGCTTCGCGACCACCCGGGCAGTCAAAGACCCCGCCTGCGATGACGACCGGGCGTTGGGCAGCTTTCAGTTTTTCAACGATTTCTGCCAACTTGTCGGGGGCAGGTAAGCCGAACACATGGGGGTGCTGTTTGAAGTTTGGTTCAGGCACTGTTTGCTGCTGGATGTCTTCGGGTAAGACCAACACCACGGGGCCGGGTACCCCCGAGGTCGCCATGCGAATAGCCTTGAAGGCCGCTTGGGCGATTTGGTCGGGGCCCGTGCATTCGAACACCCATTTTGCGATCGAGCCAAACATTTGTTGATAATCAATTTCTTGAAAAGCCTCGCGACGCAGATCGCGCGCAGCGATTTGACCAATCACCAGAATCATTGGCACGGCGTCTTGCTGTGCGGTGTGTACCGCAATCGCGGCGTTCGAGGCCCCTGGGCCACGACTCACTAAGGCTAAGCCTGGGCGACGTGTCAGGCGCCCGTCCGCGACGGCCATGTAGCCTGCGCCGCCTTCGTGGCGACAGGTCACGACATCAATCGACGGAAAATCCACCAACGCGTCGAGTAGACCCAGGTAGCTTTCGCCCGGTACTAAAAACAGGCGATCCATGCCGTGGTCGGTGAATACTTTAAACAGGGCGTGGCTTGAAGTGAAGTTTGTCATGGCGCGAGTCAAGCAAGAAAGTTTTTGAGAAGATCGAAAATTAGCACAGCGCGGCCTTTTTCACCTAGGGCGCAGCTGAAGCGTGCTTGATTTGGATTGGGTCGATCGCGCAGACTGAAAGTAGAACAGCGTTTTTTTCGCTGGGTTGCTGGGCTTTTGCTGCCGTACTGCTAAGCATCAGTTGTTGTAAAAAACAATCACTTTAAAAGACTGTGTTTGCAAACAGTACTGTATGCGTGTACAGTACTGTTTATGGTCACTGACCAAACAGTTTTGCCGGTTCTAGGTCCCCGGCAACCACCCTGGGTCGTTTAGGCGGTCGGGGGTGGTTACTCAAACGAAGTGCAGTACTCATTTACGACAGGAGCCCCACCATGCGTCAATCAAACTCTCAACAAGCCGCGCGCGCCCAGTTCGCCCCCTCGTTCGCCTCTTCAGCCGCACGCCAGGGCTCGCCAAGCGTAAAAGGGATGTTGTCTGACATACTTTTGCTGTCCTTCTGGGTTGCCATGATTCCTGCCGTGCTGTTGATTGGTAACGCAGCAGGGTTTTAAGGCGCTAAGGCGCTAAGGTGCTTAGCCCCGGCTAAGCTCAGCCCCAGCTAAGCTCAGCCCCGGCTAAGCTCAGCTCCCCGCTAGTAGCACCACCCCTAGTGCGATGCCGCAACAACCTAGCAGGCGTCCCCAGCCGACAGGCTCACGCAGCAGGTAAAGTCCGGCAAGTGTTACTAGCAGCATAGACATTTCACGCGCAGGTGCCACCAAGCTCACTGGCGCGCCTCCCTGTAAAGCGTAAAGCACCAAAATATACCCAAGCGGGGATAACACCCCAATTGCCCAGGCTAGTGGCCAGTAGCCGCGCATGGCCGCCCACGCTTGTCTGGGGTGCCGCGCTGTATGCGGCAGCAGCAGCATCGTGCGGGTGGCGCAGGTGGCCCAGTCAAACACAACTGGGGCAATTAAAAGGGTTTTGACCCCGTAGGCATCTACCAAGGTATAGGCCGCGATCAACGCGCCAACCAAGGCACCCCAGCGAACTCCCACCATCGCTGCTGGTTGCAGCAAACGCCCAAGCTTGCCTTGTGTCGCAATCAGTAACACGCCTGCCACCACACACAACATGCCGCTGATACCGCGCACTGTGGCGGGCTCGCCGAGTAGCAAAAAAGCCCCCACGGTCGAAAGCATCGGGCCCGTGCCGCGTGCGATGGGATACACCACGGATAAATCGGCTAATTGATAGCCGCGCTGTAAGCAAAGGCTGTAAGCCAGATGAATCGCCCCAGAAAGGGCGATACAGCCTACGATTGGCCAACTCCATTCGTTTTGATCAAAGATCAACACCCATAACACCCAAGGGGCATAAACGATGGTGCAGCAAAGTCCATAGGCAAACACAAAAGCCGAGCCCACGTGGGCCGCTCGCTTGGCTAACAGGTTCCAAGAAGCGTGGGCAATTGCTGCGGCAATCACCAGGAGTAGGGCGGTAGAGCTCATAAAAATTTAGGATTCAATTTAGAGCTTAAGCTGAGGGTCAAACTAGGATCCAAGTTAGAACTCAAACGCGAATTCAGCCTCAGATTGAATCCAAGCGATTGATGTCACAAACCAGTCACACCGTGCTTTGTAACACCCAGCGAGCCTCAGACTGGCGTACCAAGACAAAAATGTTGTAGAATCAACGGCTTTGTTAACGCATCCTCTGCCCGGTAGCGGCACCTGAATAGGTCAGGTGCACGTCAAACAATACCGATCCAGGCCTCGCACGGTCAGCCTTTTTAGGGCTGGTACAAGTGAGTGCACTGGTGAAACAACCGAGAGCAAGATGACTTGGAGTTCATATGAACCTAATCGCTATTCTTGAGCAAGAAGAAATTGCTCGCCTCACCGGTGGTAAACCCGTCACTCAGTTCGCCCCTGGCGATACCGTCATTGTCAGCGTCAATGTGGTTGAAGGTGCCCGTAAGCGCGCCCAGGCCTTTGAAGGCGTTGTCATTGCCCGTCGCAACCGTGGCCTGAACTCATCGTTCATCGTTCGCAAGATTTCTTCTGGCGAAGCCGTTGAGCGTACGTTCCAACTGTACTCAACTCAAATCGCCTCGATTGAAGTAAAACGTCGTGGTGATGTGCGTCGCGCCAAACTCTATTACCTGCGTGACCGCTCAGGCAAGTCAGCACGTATTAAAGAAAAACTCGTACGTAAAACTGTTGTGGCTGCGTAAGCAACACTCAGTCTTTACAGTTCGATCAAAAGGCACCCGAAAGGGTGCTTTTTTTAAGTCGATATTTTGCTGCGACCGCAGCGTACAACCGCAATATTCGGATGCAGCGTACGGGCTATCGATGGCCAAGGTACAGCGCTGTCATTTGTTCATTGGCCAGTAAATCACTTGCTCGGCCTGACAAGACACAACGCCCTTGATCCAAAATATAGCCGCGCTGGCTAATCTCTAAGGCCTGACGTGCGCGTTGTTCGACCATCAAGACAGCAACACCTCGCGTCGGAAGTTGTCTGACCAGGTCAAAGACTTTCTCAACCAAACTAGGCGCTAATGCGGCTGTAGGTTCATCGAGCACCATGAGCTTGGGTGAAGGCATCAAGGCGCGTGCAAACGCGAGCTGTTGTCGCTCTCCACCTGAAAGTTGACTCGCGCGCTGTGACATTTTTTCGATGAGTGCTGGAAACAGTTCAAGCACTTCGGCTACGCGAGTGTCAATTTTTTTGACGCCACGCACCACAAGTAAATTTTCGCGCACGGTCAGCGAGCCAAAGACATTGGCGACCTGTGGTACGTAAGCAAGCCCGGCATAAAACCGCTCTTCGGCAGCCAGCGTTGTAAGCGATTTTCCATCAAGCAAGATTTCGCCACGTACCCTGGGTAGCAATCCGAGCAGCGCTTTGACCAGCGTTGATTTGCCCGCACCGTTGGTTCCGGCAATAGTGACAATCTCTTGCGCGTCGACGGTTAAATCAATTTCAGCCACGATGTCGACTTCGCTATAACCACCTGAAAGCCCTTTTAAAACAAGCAAACTCATGCCGCACCGCCCATGTAGGCGACCTGTACCTGTGGATCATCCAGAACGCTTTGGGGATCGCCCTGCGCCAGGATGCATCCGCGGTCCATGACGATTAAACGTTTAGCCAATTTTTTGAGCGCCTGTAGGTGATGCTCGATCAGGATGAAGGCGATGCCTTGTTGATTAAGCGTCACAATATGTTCGCTCAACTGATCGATGAGTACGGGGTTCACGCCAGCGAAAGGTTCATCTAACAAAATACAGCGCGGCTGAAGCATTAATACCCGACCTAATTCAACGAGTTTTTTTTGTCCACCCGAGAGATTCAACGCAGGGACGTTACGTACTTTTGAAAGATTGAGAAACTCAAGTACCTCGTCTGCTTTTTCTGCAAGCGCCCGTTCGCGCTGCTGTCGCGACCGAGTGTTCACAAGTGCAGCAAATAATTGCTCACCCTCCTTGTTGGGCGCAGCAGCTAATAAATTTTCGTGAACGGTGAGAGATTTGAATTCGCGTGGAACTTGAAAGGTGCGCACAAGCCCAAGTCTCGCACGTTGATAGGGTTCGAGTTTTGTAAGATCGGCTCCATTAAAAAGGATTTTTCCAGCGCTCGCCTGCTGTTGACCAGCAATTGCGGCAAAGAGCGTACTTTTACCGGCGCCGTTTGTGCCGGCGATACCGAGCATCTCGTGGGGCCGTAGCGAAAATGAAACCCCATCAACTGCTTTAAAACCGCCATAGACACAACTGACGTGCTCAACAGCGAGTAAAGCTTCAGAAGCTGAGGTCTGGTCAGGGCTACTCATTTTTTTTACGCCCACTAAATAGGCCATTAGGTCGGTAAAGCGTGACCAAAATCAACGCCAGTCCCACAGCGGCAAGCCTGACGCTGGCCATCTGCACTTCAGAGACTCCAGGGATCCAGTCTTTAATAAAACGCGAACCCTCTAAAAAGATCATCAAGAGGATCGCGCCACCTAACGCGCCTCTCACTGTGCCTGAGCCTCCCATGATGAGTCCCATCCAAACATAAAAGGTCACGAGCGGTATGAATTGTTCGGGGCTGATGAAGGTGATGAAGTGCGCATAGAACGCACCCGCTAAGCCTGCGAGTGCAGCGCCAAGCATAAAAATCTGTACTTTGAATTTTGTAGGATCCTTACCCAAAGCCATGAGCGCGGGCTCGTCATCGCCAATCGCCCTTAACAAGCGTCCGAGTGGGCTACGGGTGAGCCTGACCGTACCCCAAGCGACCAAGGCGGTGAGGACGAGTAGCAGAGTGAATAAGGCATTGTCAGACTGACTCGTCCCGAGCGAGGCAAAAACTTTGGGTATGCCGGGCAGGCCTTGTACCCCTTTCGTAAGCCACTCTTCTTGTTGAATCGTGATTCGCACCGCTTCTGAAAAACCAAGCGTGACAATCGCGAGGTAGTCCTCGCGGAGCCGTAATGAAAGCAAGCCAATCGGTAAGGCCGCTAAACCTGCTAACAACGTTGCGCAAACAAAAGAGATTACCAACGGAACACCGGCCAGCGCTAAGAGGGCAGAGGTGTAAGCACCAATCGCGAAAAAAGCCACAATTCCAAAATTGACAAGGCGTGTTAAACCGAACTGCAGGTTTAGCCCCAAAGCCAACAAGGCGTAAATCAGCGAGACAGTCCCAATCGCGACAAAGTAAGCGATCATGCGGAGTACCGGTTCATCAAACGTTGCACGTTCATCCTAGTCTTATCTGACCAACTCGGTTCGACCCATTAAGCCAGAGGGGCGCACCAACAACACGAGAGCCAAGACGCCAAAAGACAAAACCAGTTTGTACGAAGGGCCAAGCAAGGGAACAGAAAGCTCTTGCGCCACACACATGATCAGTGCGCCAAGTACCGCGCCAACCGGGCTACCAATGCCACCGAGCACCATCGCAGCAAAGGCCGGAAGCAAGTGATCCCAACCCAGTTCAGGCATCACAACCGCTTTCATCCCCAGTAGCACACCACCAATCGCAGAAATGATACCGACCAGCAGCCATAAGCCAATCATCAAACTACGGGCGCGGATACCGCTAGCGCGTGCTAAATCTGGGTTGTCCGAGACGGCGCGCAGTTGACGACCAAAACTGGTTTTGTATAGCAGCAAAAAGACGAGTAACAAACAGACCAGGGCTGCTGCCGCAATATTGAGGTCGGAGGGCAGGATCCGAACCCCGTCGAAATTCCAGGCGCGAACGAGTGGAAGTTTGAACGTGCGTTGATCGTGGCCTGCAAAAAATGAGATGACGCTACGTAACAAAAATCCGAGCCCAATCGCAGCCAATAGCGAGGCAATCATCGGCTGTCGAGCGAGTTTTTTAAAAATCAATTCGTAAGAGATCACCGAGATGATGGCTGTACCTAAGGCCGCCAACACGGTGGCCCCAAGCAAGGACGAGACCCCGAGCGCCTGCATGATCACCGCGGTGTAAGCCCCCGTTGTCATGAGATCGCCAGTCGCCGCGTTTGGAAACCGATTGACTCCCATGACCAAGGTCATGGCCAAGGCGGGTAAAGCGACTACGAGGCCTTCAATGACGCCGTTGATCAGCAGATTTAAAAATTGAATCAAATTGACACGACGTCCCGACGCACGAGTTCACCCTTTTCAATGACGTAGACGCCAAAGTCAGGCGTGACATCACCGTATTGATCAAAGTCGAGTTTGCTTGAGGCACCCTCGTAATTGATTTTTTCTTTTTTAGCTAACAGTGCCTTGCCTTCAGCGAACGTAAAGACAGCTGTACCACCTGGGTTGCCGATTTCGCGGATTTTGGCGTTGACTTGTGTAACCGTTGCGCCGGGGCCGGCGGCCTCCATGGCAAGTGCCAGCACAATGGCCATGTCGTAGGTCATCGCGGCGTAAACGTTGGTCGAGCCGGGCTTACCCGTGGCTTTTTTGTACAGCGTATCGAAATGGGCATAAGACGCGCTCTTTTCGTTTGAGACGCTATCGACCGAGATGAGGCCTTCGCATACCTCGTTACCCAAGGCCTTGACCAGATCAGGGTTCGCAGCCCAGCCGGGCATAATCCACTTGACCGGTACGCCCGATTGAAACCACTCACGCAAAATAATGGTCGAATCTGGCAGATAAGAGCCCGTGACAATGACATCAGGCTTGGCATCTAGAATTTTTTGCAGTTCGCTACGATAACTTGGTCGATTAGGTTCGTAAGTGACGTGGGCGACCACTTTGCCACCAGCCTTCTCCCAGGCCTTGGTAAAGCCTTGAGTGTTGCCAAGACCTGAGGCGTTATTAAAGGCCATCGTGGCAGGGCGTTTGTAACCGTTCTTTTTGCAGATCTCGGCAAAGGCCATACCGAAACGATCGTTCGTCGCTTGATAGCGCCAGACCAAATCTTTGGTATCAAGATTTGAGATCGCGGGCGCCCCCGAGGTGTTCATTTGAATAATGTTGGCGGCGTCAGTTAAAGGCATGACGGCAAGCGTGACCCCCGAGGCCCAGGTGCCTAAAATGGCCTGAACCTTGTTAATTTCAATGAGTTTCTTTGCAGCTAAGACGGCGGCATCTGGCTTCGTTTGACTATCTTCAGTGAATAACTCGAGTTTGACACCACCCGCTCCGCCCGCAGCATTGATTTCGTCAACCGCCATGCGAATCGCTTGTTGCATACCCGCGCCATAGGGGCTGCCTGCACCGGTTACTGGGCACAGGGTGCCAACTTTGAACACGCCGCCGGTTTGGGCGAGCGTCAGGCCTGGCAACATTTGCAACGCTGCACTGGTGGCGGACAGTTTCAGTAGGTTTCTACGATTCATGCTGCGGTCTCCGAAAAATTAAAGTGAAGTTTTGTAGGTTTTGCCATCTTTGATGATGACTTCAATATGATCGCCTTGGCCCAGCAAGCAACTGATGTCTGTGAGCGGATTGCCGTCCACCACCAACAGATCAGCGATCGCACCGACTTTCACCACGCCCAGTTTGTCGGTCATTCTGATGATTTCAGCTCCGACTAACGTCGCCTGCTGAATCGTCATGCCGTTGCCCAGAATATCTGCACGCAACTTTAGTTCTTCAGACTGGTGGCGATGTAACGCGCCGAGCAAGTCTGTGCCCAACCCCATCTTGACGCCCGCTTTTGCCAAGATTTCGAGCGCCTTTTTGCCATCGCCTCGCACAGCTTCAATTTTAGCAACTGACTCAGGCGGAAACCCGAGCCCGAGTCCTTCGTTTGCTAACGCCTCGTAGGTAATCAGGGTGGGCACCATGAAGGCCTGGTGGTCATGCATGACTTGAGCCGTCGCGGCATCTACTAAGTTACCGTGTTCGATGGTGCGAACGCCGAATTGAACGGCTCGCGTAATCGCGTGCGGCGTATAGGCGTGGCCCATCACATAGGTACCCGCGTTTGACGCCTCTTCAACGATGGCGCGAATTTCGGCTTCTGAATAGCCCAAGAAGTGGATGGGATCATTGGGAGAAGCGACACCGCCTGAGGCCATGATTTTGATCTGTGTGGCACCTTTTTGAATTTCTTCGCGAACCGCCAGGCGCACGTTATCGACGCCGTCTACCACGCGCCCGATATTGCCGACTTTTTGCACGCAGGCACAAGGGTCAAGAATATCGTTGCGTGCCCTAAAGTCGCCGTGTCCGCCCGTTTGTGAGAGCGCGCGACCCGCCAGAAAAATACGGGGGCCGTCGACGACGTCGGTGCGAGTCGCCTCAGAAAGCGCCCAGTCAGCACCGCCTGCGTCGCGCACCGTGGTAAAGCCGCGCATGAGGATGCCAGCCAAAATCGGCACTGCCCGCAGCGTAGCCAAGGCGTTAGGCAGGTTGGCATTTAAGCCCAGGTTTAATTGCGAGGCCACAATGTGTGTATGGCAGTCAATCATGCCTGGCATCACTGTTTTGCCTTTGGCATCAATGATTTGTGCGCCAACAGGCGCTGTCAGTGTAGGGCCGATTTGAGTGATGTGGCCGTCTTGCACCAGCACGTCAGCAGGGGCGAGGGTCAAATTCACTACGTCAAGAACGTTGCCGCCTTGGATCAATAAGCTATTCATATTGGGCTTTTAAAGGTTATCGCTGAAGGACACGCGTGATTATTCCACAAGCTAGGCAAGATTCGGTTAAAAAGGAGTCAATCACTGCTTGGAAATGATTCGCCTGTATGTCTGCCACACCTCCTGAAAGCCCGCGCGTTCGACGTCCGCCAACTCGGCCCTCTTTTGATCCAATGACCCAGCCCTGGGTGCCCTCGTCTTTAAAGTTTGGCCCGGTTCCGGCCAAACACTTGAATCCCGAGTGGTTACGTACGGTATTGTCAAAAAATATTGAACGCCAGCTTGATATTCCTAACGAGTCGCTGAGACGCATGCCGGGGCGCGAGGGAACGCCCGTTGAGGCGGCTGTTTTGGTGCCCATCGTGATGCGTCCTGAGGGCTTGGCGGTGCTGTTAACTCAGCGCACGGCCCACCTCAATGATCATGCGGGGCAAGTCAGCTTTCCTGGTGGGCGCTGCGAGGCGAGTGACCTTGACGTACAGGATACGGCTTTACGCGAGACCGAAGAAGAAACGGGCTTGCTGCGCGAGCATATCGAGTGTCTGGGGGGGCTGCCGCGTTACCTCACGGGCTCGGGGTTCGCAATTAATCCGGTGACTGCTTTGGTGCGCCCTGGCTTTACCTTGGCCCCCGATGAGTTTGAGGTAGCCGAGGTATTTGAAGTACCACTGGCGTTTTTGACCGACCCTGCGAATTATCGTTTCCATCAGGCGCATCTGCCTGATGGTGGCTTGCGGCAGTACTACTCGATCCCGTATCAACAGTTTTTTATTTGGGGTGCAACGGCGGCAATGCTGCTTGGTTTGTGTCAGGTACTGTCTGAGGCGGCTGCGTCAAGTTAAGTATTGTGGCGAAAAAGCAGCTTGCTTGGGTATTTAGGTAAGAAGCATTGATGCAAAACATTGCGCACGATGGGGTGACGCCTAGCTTACAGGCTGCCCCCTTGTCTCAGTAAGAGTCATGGTCGGCTTTGGCTTGAACGAGTCTCACGTATAACGCATGCCGACCTGCATCGATCTCGTTGCGTGCCAACGCGGCGAGCACCCCACAGTTCGGTTCGCGTTGATGCGTACAGTTATAAAACCGGCACTCTGGTATGTGCGCATCAAATTCAGGAAATCCGCGTTCAATCTCGGTTTGGTCAAGGTGTAGCAAGCCAAACCCTTGAAAGCCTGGCGAGTCAATCAAATCGCCACCCGCCTCTGGCAGGTGATACAGCCGGGTACTTGTTGTGGTGTGTTTGCCCGCGCCAAGCGCCACCGAATGCTCACGTGTGGCGGCTAAGGCCAACGGCACCAAAGTGTTGAGCAACGTCGATTTGCCCATCGCACTTTGTCCGAGCAGTAACGAGGTTTTTCCCGTCAATAAGGGCAAGATGGTCGACATGACCTGAGCCGAATCCTGCGCGCAGATATCAATGATTTTGACGCCCAGTTTGTAAAAGGGCGCAAGCTTGGCCCGCGCGGCAGGCAGGCCGTCAAGCAGATCAACCTTATTCAATAAAATAATTGGCGTGATGCCAGCCGACCAGGCGCCGGCGAGTGCGCGGCCTAACAGGTCGTCAGAAAACGGCGGGGCCACCGCAATCACAAGTAATAGTTGATCGACGTTAGCTGCGAACTGTTTGCTGCGATTTTCGTCTGACCTGAATAATAAATTTTTACGCGGCAAGACAGATTCAAGCGAGCCTTCGTCTAGGCCCTGGCGTGTCAGCTTGACATAGTCACCTACGGTGGCCTCATTTTTTTTACCACGCGGAAAACACTTTAGCAGCGACTTGTCTTGCAGTTCGACCGTATAGTGCCGGCCGTGCGCTGCAATGACGCGTCCCTGCGTGCGCTCAGTCATGACGCGAGTATGTGGCGGATACGAATCGCGACGGGGGGATGGCTGTCATAGAACGCCGAATGGATCGGGTCTGGCGTCAGAGTTGAGGCGTTGTCATCCACCAATTTGACGAGCGCCGAGACCAATTGCTCTGCCGAGC